>JAZQUQ010000145.1:0-2229 GCA_045631365.1 Eubacteriales bacterium
TGGCTCACAGAACGACATGGCTACGATCCGACTTATCCTCTTGTAACCGGCGAAGGTCTTGCAGCACTTGGTGTTATGAGCCCTGAAATGTTTGAAAGCATGAAGGAACAGACTCTCAAGATCACAAAGATCGTTGCGGATGACCTCAAGAGCATCGGCCTTGATCTGTGGGACATCAAGTTTGAATTCGGCTATAATAACGATGAAGTTATTCTGATCGACGAAATTGCTTCCGGTAACATGAGAGTGTACAAGGATGGCAAGATTGTGGATCCCGTTGAGCTGACAAAGCTGATCCTTAACCGATAATTATATTTTTTGAATTTTTGGAGCTGGAGCAAGGAGAGTTTCTCTTGTTTCAGCTCTAAGACTTTTATGAGGGGTTTGGTAGGGACCTGTAATCCATACTCCTTGAGATGCTTTGTGTTGAGATTTTCCTTGTGTCCTTGAGTGAAAGAAAGAGCAAGTGTTTTGGTTGATGAAGTTTATGTGATTTTTTCTCCCTGCTTTCAGCAGGGATTTTTTTATCTGAATGCATACAATTGTTTGCTTGGTTTGAAAAAACAAAAGCTCCCTGCCGAGGGGCAGAGAGCTATTGGGAGAAATGAAAATATATTTGTGAAATGTTCAGTTAGTTGTTCTTTTCGGCGAAGAGGCGGTCCATTTCGTCGCTGTAATCGTTGAAGATTTTTTCGATTTCGCGCCAGTCTTCATCGGTCAGGGTGATGTGGAGGGAGTTGGAGAACTGGTAGATATCGGGGATGCCGATCTTCGGCTGATGGCGGAGGTACCGCATTGCTTCGGAATGGCTTGCATAGTTGGTGGTGTCGGTATCGATGAGAACACCGGGCATGGCTGCGCTGAAAATCTCCGCACGTTCGGTCATTCGTGCGCATTGGTCACGGGTTTCCCAGCTGCAGTCGTGGAGACGTGCCTGGTCGCAGACTTCGTCAAAATAGGGGTGGGCAGGGCTGGAATTGATGAGGCAGTCGGGCTTGATCTCCTTTGCGATTTCGTAAACCATGGTGTGCAGAATCTTGGTCAGTTCTGCCCCGTACTGGCCGCCTTTGGATTTTGCTGATTTTCCGAGGGGCATGACAAGGAAAAAGTCCAACTTCAGCCCGTCGATGTTCATGCAGCCTTCGTCTGACGAGAGGAGACGGTACAGAATTTCACGGAGGTGCTTTTTGTATGCTTCTGAGGTGGGGTCTGCGTATTTTCCCTCGCCCCAGCGGTCCGCTTCCAGGGGCATTTTTATCACTTCGTCGTCAGGCAGTCCTTCTGCGCCCCACATACGGAACCAAAGGAGGGTGTGGATGCCTTTTGCGTGCATCTTGTCCGTGAAGGCGCGCATATCGGGCCACTTTTTGGGGTCAGGCATAGCATTACCGTAGGTGTCCTGCCATTTATCGTCGATGATCAGGATGGTGGGACGGAGGTTATGCTTTTCGATCTCGTCTGCAATATGCTCATACACTTCCTGGGTGGCGTAGGAGTTCCACTCATTGTCGTCCTTAATCTGTGTGCACTGCTCGTGCCAGCCGCAGACGATGGGGCCGTACCACCAACGGGGCATGTCCTTCCGCTCTTTTCTGCGGCAGAGGCCTGTGTCGAAGTGGTAGTCGCAATACTTCTTGACGATATCGATGTTGTCCTTTCCGAAGAAGGCGCGGATGGCGGGGAGGGTGAACTCGCCGTCGACCGTTGTGTGGCCTTCCAGATCGGTGGACATGTAGAAGAACATCTGCTCCCCGCGTTTTCTGAGGAGGTAGTCGTACTTGACATAGTTATACTGACCTTCTTCTGCGATGAGACCCAAACCGAAGTAGGTGGAGACATCCCATGTGCGGAAGGAATAGACGTACGGCGGGGGGATGAGGAGTTCATAGGAGGAAGGATAGGCGGCACCGGAGGGACGGACGTGGGTGTTGCGGGGGTGTGCGGAGGGATTGGGGGTGAAATATTCGTAGAATTCGTAGGTGGAATGACGGTCCTTTTCGGTGAGGGCGTCCCTTGTTTCCGCAAGGCTGCTGCCGTCGGCAAAATAGCAGATCTGACCGATACTGCCGCTGCCCTTTACGGTGACGGAGTAGGTGAAGCCGTCGGGATCACAGGTGAGGGTGTAGGTCTTTTCCCACAGGCTGCTCTTTGCGGTCCATGCGTAAATACCGTCTCCCTTTTTGTCGAAGGAAGTGACGGTTTCGAGGAGGTCTTTGTTGTCGGTGTAGG
>JAZQUQ010000146.1:0-2738 GCA_045631365.1 Eubacteriales bacterium
AAATCCTACATGATACAAACGGCAGATTCCGTCAACCAAGCCCTAGACGCCGCCGTCACCCTCAAACACCCACCAAAGATCCACGAAGCCATGCGCTACTCCCTCCTCGCCGGCGGCAAGCGGGTCCGACCCGTCCTCTGCCTAGCCTCCTCCCACCTCGTCGGCGGCCACCCCTCCTCCTCCATGCCCGCCGCCTGCGCCGTCGAGATGATCCACACCATGTCCCTCATCCACGACGACCTCCCCTGTATGGATGACGACGATCTTCGCAGAGGAAAGCCTACCTGCCACAAGCAGTTCGGGGAAGCAAACGCCCTTCTTGCAGGAGACTCCCTCTTGACCTACGCCTTTGAGGTGTGTGCCTCCAACAAGTTCGTCTCCGACCGTTCCGTACGGCTGGCAGTCACCGAACTGGCCCGTCAGGCGGGTACTCTCGGTATGGCAGGGGGGCAGTACATCGACCTCGGTCTTTCCGTGGCAAACTACAGTGAACTGAAAAAGCTCCACATGATGAAAACCTCCGCATTGATCAAGGCGGCGTGCCTCCTCGGTTATTATGCTGCAACAGACAATCCCACGGAGGAAAATATTAAGCATCTCTCCCTTTATGCGGAGGCAATCGGTCTTGCGTTCCAGATTCACGACGACGTGCTGGATGTTAAGAGCGACACCGCAACCCTCGGCAAAACGGTGGGAAGCGACCAGAAGAACGGCAAGAAGACGGTTCTTGAATTCATGACCGTTGCGGAAGCGGAAGAGGAAGAATCCCTCCTCACCCTCCTTGCCATCGAATCCGTATCCGATTTTATCGGCAGTGAAGCATTGTGCAAGCTGGCACTTTGGCTTCTTTCAAGAAAAAAGTAATGCGGCTGGACGTTTATCTCACAGAACAAGGCTTGGCAAAAAGCAGAAACAAGGCGGCGGAAATCATCGAGGGCGGTTTTGTAACCGTCAACGGAAAGACTGTGACCAAATCCTCCGCTTCCGTAACGGATGGGGACGAAGTTCTGCTGCTCGGCAAGCCCTATGATTATGTAAGTCGGGGCGGACTGAAGCTGGAAGGTGCGCTTACCCGATTCGGTATTGACGTAACAGGTACGGTGGCCTTGGATATCGGTGCCTCCACGGGCGGATTTACCGACTGCCTTCTCAAGCGTGGTGCCGCAAAGGTTTACGCCGTGGATTCGGGAAAGGAGCAGTTGGATTCCACCCTCCGTGCCGATCCACGTGTTGTATCCATGGAAGGCTTCAACGCAAGGGAGCTTTCCCATGAGACCATCGGAGAACGGTGCGGCATCATCGTCAGTGATCTCTCCTTTATTTCACAAACGTACATTATTCCCACCCTTTCCGATGTGTCCGCAGAGGAATGCGTGTTTGTTTCCCTCATCAAGCCTCAGTTCGAGTGCGGCAGGGAAGCGCTGAACAAAAACGGCATCGTGAAAGACAGGAAATTTCATATTCACGCCATCAAACGAGTCCTTTCCTCCGCGGAGGAACACGGCTTTATCCCCACGGATCTGATGAAATCCACCATTACGGGAGGAGACGGCAACGTGGAATACCTGTTTGCAGCACGGAAATACGACAACACGGACGGCACTCGCCGCTCTCCCATCGATGACGGAAAGATCAGAAGGGTAGTAAATGAAGAATAACGAAATGAAGCGGATCGAAACGGTCATGCTGGTCATCAATCGGTCGAAAAACATCGACGGAGGGCTGATTCTTCATCTGATTGATCTGATTCTCAAGAACGGCTGCACCGTAGTCACCTCCTTCGCCAACGATCCCGACGGACGCTTCGGTGAGCGGGTCACCTTCGTTTCCGAGGATGCACCGCCGTCCTCCGACATTGATGCCGTCATTGTTCTCGGCGGAGACGGTTCCATTATCGACGCCGCCCATCGGTTTGCGGATTACAACATTCCCCTAATCGGCGTGAATTTCGGGAGAATCGGCTATCTTGCGGAGATTGAGATCAACGAGTTTTCTCTGATCAGCGATATTCTGAACGGAAAGTACACCGTAGAAGAACGAATGATGCTGGATGTTTCCGTTGTTGACAGAGACGGAAACGTGCGTTTTTTCTCCCGATGTCTGAACGATGCGGTTCTCTCAAACGGGCCGGTGGCAAGGATTCTCACCTTCGACATCGAGGCAAACGGCGTGAAGATCGAGACCTGCCTTGCGGACGGGATCGTGGCGTGTACTCCCACGGGTTCTACTGCATACTCTCTCTCGGCGGGAGGTCCCGTTTTGGAGCCAACCCTCCATTGCATCTGCCTCACTCCCATTTGTCCGCACACTATGAACAACCGCCCCGTGATCCTCAACGCCGATTCTGTTATCGAACTTGACGGAATCATCTCCAAGGGCACGTCCGTTTATCTGACTGCAGACGGAAGGGAAGTGTTCGAGCTTTGTCGGGGAGACCGTGTGGTACTTCGGCGATCGGAGAGAAAAACCAAGCTCCTTCGCATCAAGGAGGACGGCTTTATGGGCGTTCTCCGCTGTAAATTGTCCAATAACATTTGAAAAATACAATATTTTAAATATAGAAAGGGGTTTCGGGGATGAAGGTCAAGCGTCACAATAAGATACTCGAAATCATTGAAAGTTACAATATCGAGACTCAGGAAGAACTGATCACCAAGCTGAGACTGGCGGGATTTGACGTTACACAGGCAACCGTATCCAGAGATATGCGTGAGCTGAAGCTGACAAAGCAGATGTCC
>JAZQUQ010000147.1:0-8496 GCA_045631365.1 Eubacteriales bacterium
AGGAGCGGCTCGGGTGGAAATCCACCACCACCTACACCGTCATCAAGCGGCTCTCCGAACGGGGTGTGGTGAAAAACGAAAACACCGTCGTAACCTCTCTCGTGACCAAGGAGGAAGTGCAGTCCGCGGAGTTAAACGAAATGGTGGAGAAAACCTTCGAAGGCTCCCTCCCCGCCTTTGTTGCCGCCTTCACCCGCCACGGAAAGATCACGGAACGGGAAATCGACGAGGTGCAGGCCATGATCGACCGATTCCGAAAGGAGCGTAAATAAGCAATGAGCGAACTGTTTCTTACCGTCTTAAATATGAGCATTACGGCATCGTGGCTGATCGGTGCGGTTCTGCTCCTCAGACTTCTTTTGAAAAAAGCGCCCAAGTGGATCTCCGTCCTCCTGTGGGGGCTTGCCTCAGTCCGACTTCTTCTGCCCTTCTCCCTCGAAAGTGCCTTCAGCCTCCTCCCCGAAACCCAATGGGTGGAACGCCCCGCCGCGGTGCAGAACGATTCCTTGGACGATATTCCCTTTACCCCCGACGTCATCACGGCAACCGACCTTGGGGAAAATGTCACCGTCACCTATGTAGAAAACGAGGTGACTCTTGAAATTCACGAGTCCCCCGATCCTATAGGAATTTTCACCTACCTTTGGGCAGCGGGCGTGGTTCTGATGCTCCTTTACGCCCTCCTCAGCACCGCAAACCTCCGCCGTAAGACGGCAACGGCTGTGCTTCTCCGAGACAGAATCTACCGGACCGAATGCTCCGCTGCCCCCTTTGTCCTCGGCATCCTCCGACCGAAGATTTTCGTCCCCTTTGATGTCGATGAAGACAGCCTCACCCACATTCTCGCACATGAGGAAGCCCACCTCCGTCGGCTGGATCACCTCTGGAAGCCCCTTGGATTTGTCGTCCTTGCCGTCCATTGGTTCAATCCTTTGGTGTGGCTGGGGTACCTTCTCCTCTGCCGTGATATCGAGAGTGCCTGCGACGAAAAGGTGATCCGCACCCTCACCGATGAAGAACGGGCGAATTATTCCGAAGCCCTCCTTCGGTGCAGTATCCCTCAGCACAGCCAATCAAGACGGCTGATTTCCGCCTGCCCCCTTGCCTTTGGGGAGGTTTCGGTAAAGGATCGAGTGAAGAACGTCCTCTCCTACAAGAAACCCGCCCTTTGGATTCTTTTGGCGGCAATTCTCCTGTGCGGAATCACGGCGGTATGCTTCCTCACCAACCCGAGTACGCCCACGGAAATGGGAGACGATACTCCCGCCGTGACCAATTGGCGCCCCCTTGAGGAGCTTTACCAAAACTACAGCCCCGCACAAGCCGAAAAAGACGGCTGCGTGGTTCTTGACGGACAGAACGTGGTCTCGGGCGAGGAAATCTGGAAGGAATTTGTGAAGAAAACCGACGCCAAGGAGCCTTCCGCCGTCCGTTTGTACCAAAATTACTCCGAACAGTTCGTCTACTACCTCTTTGAACTGCAGTTCAACGGAAGTACCTATCATCTGCGGTTCTACGATTGGACGGGAGACACCAATGAGTTGTTTTTCAGCGAAGAGGAATACCGTTACCTGATCCCCTCGGTCCATAAGGTCAACGGAAACTCCTATCAATACTACCTCCTGGCAGACAGCCCCAATGTGACCGCCGACGGGTATTGGAGCGCCCTGCTTTCCTCCGTCTTCCGCCCCGAATACGATATTTACAACCATTGCCGCCCCATTTATTCCGTTGCCCTGACAAAAGCGCCCGATGCCTCCGCACCCAACGCGGACACTATCCTGCATTTCACGAAGGATACCGTAATCTCGGAGCTGTCCTTTGATGCTCCCGATTCCGTTCTTGATTTCGTAGCGTTGATGGCGAACAATCTCAACGGTGCCATGGAAGGAAACACCGTCACGGAAGCCGTTCTCACCGACCTTGAAGCCCTTCCCATTGATAGGACCCACTTCCCCGAACCCATTGATTTTTACCGCATCGGTTTCAAGCTCGTCGGTACCTCGGTGAACACCGACGACGTGGTCGTCTTTACGGAAAAGGATATGGAAAGCTCTTATCTGCTGGTTTATGATTCTTTCGACAACAGTACGGGTGGACACTCCATGCTCATCATCGCTGACCGAACGATGGAAGAGAGCTACAACACCGAAGAAATGCTGGAACACTACGGAAACAAGTACACCGCCGCCGCAGTTTGTGAGCTTCGCCGTATGTATCCGAACCTGTTCCCCGATCCCATCCCCTGACGTCCGCTTTCCTACTATACAAAATGTGTTCAAACTATTACCTTTTTACAAAATTTTGTCTCCGTAATTGACATTTATTTGGCTTTGTGATACAATATTTTCAATACTACATTCTATTCTGAGTCAAAGAAAGGAGTTCTGTTATGGGACTTATTAAAGCAGGATTGGGTGCACTGGGCGGTACCCTCGCCGATCAATGGAAGGAGTTTTTCTACTGCGAGTCCATCCCCAACGACATTCTGATGATCAAGGGTCAGAAAAAGACCTCCTCCCGTTCCTCCAACACAAAGGGGGAGGACAATATTATTTCAAACGGATCGGGCATTGCCGTTGCGGACGGTCAGTGCATGATCATCGTGGAGCAGGGTAAGGTTGTGGAATTCTGTGCAGAGCCCGGTGAATTTACATACGACACCTCCACCGAGCCCTCCATCTTCACAGGAAATCTCGGCGACAGCATCTTAAATACATTCAAAGCCATCGGCAAGCGTTTTACCTACGGCGGCGATACCGGCAAAGATCAGCGCATTTACTACTTCAACACCAAGGAAATTCTTGACAACAAGTTCGGTACCAAGAACCCCATCGCCTTCCGCGTAGTGGACTCCCGTATCGGCTTTGACGTGGACGTTTCCCTTCGCTGCAACGGTATTTACACCTTCCGTCTCACCGACCCCTTGAAGTTCTACACCACCGTAGGCGGCAACGTGACCGATTCCTACAGCAAGATCACACTTCAGGATACCATGAAGGCGGAATTCGTCAGCGCCCTCGGCGTATCCATTGCGAAGCTTTCTACCCTTGAGATTCGTCCCAACCAGATTCCCGCCCATGCGGAAGAACTGGAAAAATACCTGAACGAGGCGCTCTCCGGCGAATGGGGTGCTCGCGGTATCGGAGCCGTAAAGGTAGCAATCAATCCTCCCACTCTCACCGAGGATGATCAGCAGATGCTGAAGGATGCACAGAAAACCGCAATGTACCGTGATCCCACCATGGCAGGTGCAACGCTGGTTGGTGCTCAGGCAGATGCAATGAAGGCAGCGGCATCCAATACAGGCGGTGCGGCAGTAGGCTTCATGGGCATGAACATGGCGATGAATCAAGGCGGACTCAACGCGCAGAATCTCTTCCAGATGGGTCAGCAGCAACAGGCACAGCAGGCAGCACAGGCTCCCGCGGCGAATGCTTCCGCAGACGGATGGAAGTGCGCGTGCGGTGCGGTAGCAACAGGCAAGTTCTGCCCCGAATGCGGTGCGAAAAAGCCCGAAGCCAAGGCAGAAGGCGAATGGAAGTGTGCCTGCGGTGCGGTAACAACAGGCAAATTCTGCCCCGAATGCGGCGCAAAGAAGCCTGAAGCGGACGGTTGGACCTGCTCCTGCGGTGCGGTAAACAAAGGCAAGTTCTGTCCCGAATGCGGTGCGAAAAAGCCCGCGGGCATCCCCCAGTACAAGTGCGACAAGTGCGGCTGGGAACCCGAAAAGGGCACCACACCCCCGAAATTCTGCCCCGAATGCGGCGACCCCTTCGACAGCGGGGATCTTGTTTAAAACAAATTAAGTATTTTTTGGGGGAGCCAACATTTCCGCCCCCACCTCTTTTCAAAAACTTTTTAAATGATCTTTTTTATGGGATACCGTTTCGATGCGGTATCCCTTTTTTGTTCGTTTTTTTGATGCTTTTGTCCTGTTTTTTCTATCTCTGCACGTTTTTGGGGAAGATTCTTGCCATTATCAGAAATTTTACATCTTTAAGTTTTCAAAAAACCATTGCGAAAAATGCATTTCCTTGCTATAATGATATAGATAAGGAAAATAAAGGAGGGATTCTCATGAAAAGCGAATCTTTAAAGCTGGCAAAAGACGTTTACACCATCGAGATGGAATGCATCAAGGAGATGGAAGAATATTTCGACGAAGCGGCGTTTGCCAAAGCGGTTGAACTTTTGAAAAATGCAGAAAGAATCGGAACCAGCGGCTGCGGACATTCCGGTATCATCTGTCAGCATCTGGCACACCTGCTCTGCTGTATCGAACAGCCTGCCCGTTTCATTTCCCCTGCGGAAGCGGTACACGGTGCAAGCGGATTCCTGCAGAAGGGTGACGTTATCGTTCTCGCATCCCGCGGCGGTAAGACAAAGGAGCTGATTCCCATTGCGGAAATCTGCAAGAAGAAGGAAGTTGCCATTATCGTGGTAACCGAAAACCTGGACTCCGTTCTCGCACAGATGGCAGACGTTGTACTGAAGCAGCACGTCAACCGTGAAACCGATAAGTACAATGCTCAGGGTACCACATCCACTACAGCACTCTGCGTCATCTTCCACACCCTGACTACAGCGCTGATGGAAGAAACCGATTTCCAAAACGAGCAGTTCGCCCTCATCCATCCCGGCGGGGCAGTTGGCGAAAGACTGAACGCTGACAAAAAATAAAATCAAACAATAATTTTACATATAACCCAAGGAGATTTACAACAATGGAATTCAAGGTATTTCAGAAAGAATTAGAGCTCCAGTCCAGAGGCTGGATCCCCACCTTCCACGACGTATCCAAGGAAATCGTGGAAATCGTAGCAGCATCCGGCATCAAGAACGGTACCGTATGCATCGCATCCCACCACACAACCTGCTCCGTAATGGTACAGGAATGCTCCCACGACATCGACTCCTTCGACTTGGAGTTCCTGCAGCATGACCTTCTCGACATCATGCGCAAGCTGATTCCCGATTATACCAACGAAGGCGACTACCGTCATCCCGGTCCGATCCACTCTCAGTTCGGCCGTTGGGTAAACGAACCCGGTGACTTCACATCCATGAACACAGACGGACACCTCCGTTCCGTATTCTTCGGCAGAAGCGAAACCATGACCATCAAGGACGGTGTTCTTGACGGCGGTGAATTCGCTCACATCTACTTCATTGACTGGGACCACGTTCGTGCACGCCGCCGTCAGCTCAACGTTACCGTTATGGGTACAACCGACGACGTTGAAGACAGAAAGTGGAACAACGGCGAAGTGATCAACACTCTCCGCAAGTTCACCGACGAAGAAAAGGCGTTCGACGTTCACTACACTCTCCAGCAGCAAAGATAAGAGATTAAGGAAGGACTTACAAAAAATGAAACCTACAATTCGTGTACCTTATTTTGAAGTAGGCACCAAGAACTACGTATGGGGCGACAAGCTCCTTGAGTACGCCATTGCTGCGGACAAGGCTGCAGAAAAGTATGACATCGACGTACTCTTCATCTGCCCTGCCCTTGAAGTAAGACGTGTTGCAGAAAACACCAAGAACCTCAAGGTATTCGTTACCTACATGGATACCCTCCGTCCCGGACGCGGATGCGCTGATATTCTTCCCGAAGGTGTTAAGGACGCCGGTGCCGTTGGCGTTATGATCAACCACTGCGAAAAGCCCATGAGCCTTCCCCAGATGAAGAAGACCATCGACCGTGCGAGAGAGCTTGACATGCTGGTATTCGCTTGTGCCGATACTCTTGACGAAGCAAAGGCCATCGCACAGCTTCATCCCGACATCATCAATCCCGAACCCTCCGAAATCATCGGCGGCGGTAAGGGTGCAAGCCCCATGGCTTACGTTATGGATTCCATCAAGGCGATCAAGGAAATCGACCCCAACATCATGGTTGAACAGGCTGCAGGCATCACTTGCGGTCAGGAAGTTTACGACTTCATCATGGCAGGCTCCGAAGCTGCAGGTGCTGCATCCGGCATCATGAACGCTGCTGACCCCATCGCCATGATCGACGAAATGATCGCGGCAACCCGCCGTGCGGCAGACGATCTCAAGAAAATGGAGGAAACAAAGTAATGGTTTTCAAGGAAAAATTCAAGGTACAGTCCAACGATAAGATGTGTACCTTCCACAACGTAACCGCAGAAGCAAAGGAAGCTCTGAAGCGTTCCGGCGTAAAGAACGGTATTCTGGTTGTTTACTCTCACCACACCACTTGCGGTGTTATCACACAGGAATGCGCGTTCGATATGTCCATGACCGGGCTTGAAACCCTTCAGCAGGACCTGATCGAAGCATTTGAAGTATTCCTTCCCCAGCAGCGCAAGGAAGGTATGTACCTCCATCCCGGTCCGAAGGCTCTGAAGTTCGCGGAAGAGCATGACGAAGACGCAAGAGGATGCCACAACACCGACGCTCACCTCCGCTCCTCCATCATCGGCAGAAGCGAAACCATCGTCATCGACGACGGCGAGCTGGACCTTGGTGAATTCGGCTTCATCTACTTCATCGACTTCGACTGCACCCGTGCCCGTCAGCGCACCGTTCAGCTGATGATCATTGGCGAGTAAACTCGCTGCGAATGATTAAAGGATACGTTAGGGGACTTTTTTGAAAAAAAGCCCCCTAAAATCCCCAAAAAACTTTTAATATACGGGTGAAATGGCGTTATTGCTGTCCCTAAAAATACTTAAATTTTTCAGGAGAATAAAACTATGAGAATCGGATTTCTTCCTCTTTATGTAAAGCTTTACGACGATATTTCCAGATCTTTCCGCACCAGACTGGAAGCTTTTTATGAAACACTGGCTTGCGAATTTGAAAAGAAGGGCGTTGAAGTTGTTCGCGCAGACGATTTCTGCCGCCTGAAGCCCGAATTCATCGATGCTGTAAGCAAGTTTGAAAATGCTGATGTAGACGCAATCGTTACTCTGCACATGGCTTACTCCCCCTCCCTCGAGTGCATCGATGCTCTCTCCGACACCAAGCTCCCCATCATCGTTCTCGACACCACCGACACACTTGAGTTCACCAACGAAAGTGATGACGACAACGTTATGTACTGCCACGGTATCCACGGCGTTATGGATATGTGCTCCATGCTGACTCAGAGAGGCGTTCCCTACGCAATCGCTGCAGGTCACTGGCAGGAATCCGACGTTCTCGACCGTGTTTGCGGTTACGTTCGTGCTGCTTGTGCCGCTAATGCTCTGAAGAAGGCAAAGGTTGGTCTTGTTGGCGGTTCCTTCGCAGGAATGGGTGACTTCCGTGTTGCTTACGGCGAACTCAACGACCGCTTCGGCATCAAGGTTCTCCAGCCCTCCGGTGCTGAAATGGCTGCTCATTTCGATGCAGTTACCGACGCTGAAATCGAAGCAGAAAAGGCAGTGAACAAGTCTCTCTACGACTTCGACGCCAACATCGACGACGCGGAATACAGCCGCAACGTTCGTTCTTGCCTGGCTATGAGAAAGTACATCGAAGAAAAGGAACTGACCGCATTCTCCGTAAACTTCCTCAAGATGGGTTCCACTGCAGGTCTGCCCTCCACACCTTTCCTGGAAGCTTGCAAGGCGATGGAAAACGGCATCGGTTATGCAGGTGAAGGCGACGTTATGACCGCTGCATTCACAGGTGCGTTCCTTCAGGGCTATGCAGAAACCACTTTCTGTGAAATCTTCTGCCCCGACTGGAAGAACAACACACTCCTCCTCAGCCACATGGGTGAAGTAAACTACCGTATTGCAGACTGCAAGCCCGTGATCAAGCGTAAGGGTGCAACCTACGTTGACGATGCGGAATATCCCTATGCAGGCTACACCAGAATGAAGGGCGGCAAGGGCTGCTACATCAACATCAGCCGTGCAAAGGACGACTACCGTCTGTTCGTAGCTCCCGCTGATATGCTTTCCTTCGACCACGACAATTTCAACAACGATATGAGAGGCTGGCTGAAGCCCGAAGGCTACACCACCGCTGAATTCCTGGAAGAACACAGCAAGTGGGGTGCAACTCACCACTCCATCTTCGTTTACGGTGCTACTGCAGACGAAATCGAATTCTTCGGCAGCCTTCTCGACGTTGAAACCGTAATTCTCTGATTGATTGGTGAAAAAAATGGCTAAGAAGTTTATTATCGGTCTGGATATCGGCACCTCCTCCATCAAGGGCACCATGGTTGCCTCCGACGGAAGTGAGCGTTATACAGGCAGAGTACCTTTTACATACACCACCCGTCCCGACGGAAGCGTGGAGATTCCCGCAGCGGATTATCTTGACGCCTGCTTCGCTCTCCTCCGTCAGTTCGGTGAAAAGCTCCCCGAGGGTGCGGAAATCGCTGCTTTGTCTGCCGCATCCGCCAGCGGAAATCTCCTCCTTCTCGACAAGGACGGCAATCCTGCAGGTCCCATCTTCAACTGGCAGGACACCCGTGTTACCGACGAGGTTACCCGTGTGTTCGGCGAGTTTGACACCGATTCTTACTAT
>JAZQUQ010000148.1:0-9402 GCA_045631365.1 Eubacteriales bacterium
AAAACCACCAACGAGGAAAGCGAACTGGTGGGATATATCGAAATTAACGGCGGTACGATCACCGTGGATTCCGAGGACGAGGCAATTCAAGCGATAACCAACCTGACTGTCAACGGAGGCGAAGTGACCATCACCGGCACCAACAACGGAATCCGCTGTGAGGGTGTGATTGCCTTCAACGGCGGTGCGGTGAACATTGACGTGGAAGACACAGCCCTGGTGGCTGACGACGTTACCGTCAGCGACGAGGCGAATGTGACGATTTTCGGCTATCCGTACAAGGGATAAAATAAAAAAAACATCGGGGGAAGAAAGACCTTCTGCAAAAAGGTTTTCTTCCCCCGAGTTTTGTTATTCCATTGTTTTCTTGTCGGGCTTGCAGCTCAGGAGAACCCCTGCGATTACCACCGCACCGCCGATCAGCTGGGGGGGCGTGATGGTTTCCTTGGCGATGAGGGCAGAGCAGACCACGCCGAACACGGGAATCAGATTGAGGAAAATGGCGGAAATTCCCGCGGACAGCTTACGGAGACCGAAATTGTAGAGCAGAAGTGCGGCGAAGGAACAGCCGATACACAAAAACAGGATGGAGCCTGTCACCTCGGGCGTCCACGGCTTCCACTCTGCCCCCTCCGCGAGAACGAAGGGAAGGTAGAACACGGTGCTTCCCAGCATCTGATAGAAGGTGAGAGTGAGAGAGGGGAATTTGTCCGTCACTTTTCTTGTGGTAAAACTGTAGAACGCCCACGTAACCCCTGCCGCAATGAGGCAGATGTTTCCCACAAGGGGATTCTCCCCCGTTTCCGAGGAAAGCCCCGTCAGAACCATAACTCCCGCAATGGCAAGGAGGATCCCTGCAGATTTGGCAAGGGTCGGCTTCATTTTGTAGATCAGAAGCTCAAACAGGACCGTAATGGCGGGGAAGGACGCCACCACCAAAGCGGAGTTTGCCGTGGTGGTGAACCGCACACCGTAATTTTCCAGTATGGTGTAAAGGGTGATGCCAAGCAGTCCGCTCAGGTAGACCCAAACCATATCCTTTTTCGTTGGTTTTTCGGAGAAGGGCATATTCGGAGAGCAGTCTGAGGCTGCTTTGCCGAATTTTTTTCGTTTTGCGGACTGAAGCAGCTTCCCTCCCGCAAGGACCGCACCGAGAATGCCCGTGGTAATCAGACTTCGGACGGCGGCAACCTGAATGGGAGACAGGACGCCGTAGCAGATGTCGGTGAATACGTAGGAAGCGCTCCAGATGAGCATGGATAGAATGGTCGAAATATAGTAGATTGCCATGATTTGTTATCTTTCCGTGGTGTTGGACTGAGAAGGGGCAATGCCGATGTCGGGATGACGGTCGCGGAGGACGGCAAAGGCTTCTCTCGCAACGGCGGCAGTTTCCGCAATGTCCCCATCGGTGAGGGATGCGTTGATGAAATGGTTGTGGTGGTTGGTGATGAACACCCCGCGGCGGACGCATTCCGCCACCCATTCCTGATGGAGCATCAGACTGGGATCGTCAGCCAGACGGAGGTAGAAGAGGGAAGGCACGCCCGTCACACGGAGATCAAAACCGTAGTCACAGGCGGCGCCGATCAGCTCGTTCTTCAGCTTGAATCCTTTGTCGATCAGGAGCTGGGGACAGTTCAGCCTCTTCATTTTCTCGATGCAGGCAATTCCTGCCGCAAAAGGAACGGCGGAGAGCCAGTAGCTTCCCGTATAAGTGAGGGAGGAGACGGTGTTTTTGAGGAAATCTTTTCCGCAGAGAGCAGAGACGTTGTAGCCGTTTGCCAGCGCCTTGCAGAAGCAGATCAGGTCCGCCTCAAAGCCGAAATAGTGGTCGCTTCCCTTGATATCGAGACGGAAACCCGCGCGGACGTCGTCTACGATGAGCACGGTGTCGTTATCCGTACACAGTCTGCGGAGCTTTTTGAAGAATCCTTCTGCGGGAAGTACATTGTCGCGGAAGTTGCCGTGCATATAGGGCTGGGTAATGACCGCGGCGATTTCTCCCTTGTACTTGAGGAAGGCTTCTTCCAAGGCTTCCTCGTCGTTCCAAGGGAGGTGGACGTTGTGCATCACGTCCTCTTCGATAATGCCCGAGTAGTCGATCTTCTGTGTCCAGGGGGCTACACCATGATAGTAGCCGTCAAAGAAGACGATTTTCTTCCGGTGGGTATAAGCGCGGGCGGTCATGACGGCAAGGGTGGTGACGTCGTTGCCGTTTTTGGCGAAGAATGCCCAGTCCGCGGATGCAACGGTGTCCACCAACAGCTCTGCAAAGTCGATCATGACGGTGGAGGGGGAGGTCATGCAGTCGCCCTTCTCCCGCTGCTTACGCGCCGCTTCGTCCACGTCGGGGTCGTTGTAGCCGAGGACGTTGGGACCGTAAGCACACATATAGTCAATATAGCGGTTGCCGTCCACGTCCCAGAAATAGGAACCGGATGCCCGTTCGCCGAACAGGGGGAATGCCTCTACGGGGATCATGCATCCCTCGGCAGGGCCAAGATGTCCGTACACGCCTGAGGGGATGACCTTCATGGCACGCCGGAATTCCGCTTCGCTTTTGGGATGGGTATATAATTCTTTCATACGTATCAAAATTCCTTTCGGCGTTATCTGAGGTAAAGCTCAACTCTTGACAGAATGCGGTTTACATTGTCGATCTGGGAGATCATGCCTCCCATGCGGACTCCGCCGGTTCCGATGGATGCCACGCTGTTGATCTTGCCGTCAAAGAGGTCGCGGGCGGTTTTAATGTCCGCAAACTGCATATAGGACATGATTTTTTCCGGCACACGGGCAGAGTAGGTGAGGCGGTGATCCTTGGCGATCAGCGCAGCGCTTTCCGCACCGCAGATTTCCATTTTTACCACGCCGTCCGTGATATACTTGGCACTTGCCTTGCCTACGGGATCGTGATTGGCGATCTGACAAATGGCGCCTGCGATGACGTGGAACATAATGGCGGTACTCTGCTCAAAAAAGACGGGATCACGCAGATCTGCCTCCGAGGCACGGAGGTAGCGGGTGAGGAGATCGGTCAGCTTGGTGAATTTTCCGAGAAGGAAGCCGATTTTGGTAAAGCCCTTCACGGGAATGGGGGTCACCTTGCCGTCGATCATGCCGTTGAACTTCTCGGGGGAGGAGAAGGGAATCTTGATGGCGCAGTTTTCCGCACCCTCCTTCAGCACGCATCTGCCGTCCTCGAAGGTGAAGGTAGCGGAGGGGCCGTTCTTTACCGTGAATCCAATGGAGACTGCCGATTTTCCGAGAATCTTCTTCGCCTCAGGAACAATGTCGCAAAGCTTGACCAAGCCGCCAAGCACCGCAAACATATTAATATAAGCCAATGTAGTTGAATCCATAACGCTCCTTCCTTTTTTCGGGGGAGTTTCTCGGGGGAACCTTTTTGCAAAAAGTTTTCCCCGAACCCCTTTCAAAAATCTTTAAACAAATTACCCAATATGAGTTTGTGCAGATTTGGGAAAACAATACTTTTCATGTGGCATAAAAGTTTTTGGGATGGGGGGGGAAGGACTTTTTTAAAATCCTTCCCCAAAAAATTTCTTATTTGGATGCCTGTTCGATCATGGTATTGATCTTTTCGCGGAGCTTTTCGCAATAGTCACGCTCGGTGGGGTACTTCTTGAAGGTGATGCTGTAGTCAAGACCTTCTTCCATAGCAGCGAGAACCGCATCTCTGCCGCAGAGGGATTCCGCAAGAGCCATGGCACGGCGGTCGTACAGTGCCTGCAGGAATGCCTTGATGCGGAGGGTCTCGAGGGGTTCGCCGCCGTCACCGGGGTAGACGGAGAAGCAGTCTCCTGCGGGAACGAAGTAATCGCCGTCGGTGCATTCGAAGGGATTGACCTTGTGAACGGAGTTCTGGGAGTAGTAGAAGTTGTAGCCCCACTGGAGGAAGCCTTCGATGTTGTACTTCCAGAACTGTGTACCGATGACACGGGTACGCGCCATGGGCATGGACAGCATACGGTTGGAAACGTCCACCGCCTGTCCGCAGCAATAGTATGTCCAAAGATGAGGCACGCCTTCCGCAATGAATTCGTCCACGTGGTCGTTGCCGGGGATGGGGTTGGGAAGAGCACCTGTCTTGTAGAATTCGTAGTTGGAGAGGGCGTCCATGATGACGTAGCCGTCGAGAATGTCCGCAACCTGTGCCTTGACCTTGGTGTACTGCTCCAGATGGTCAAGATTGGGCTCGTCGGAGATATGGAAGAGACAACGCTTGTCCGCACCGTCGAGAGACTTCATCTTTTCGATGAACGCGGTGAGCAGCGCACGGATGAAGGTGCGGTACTCGTCGGAGAGGGCGTCGGTCTCCCAACCGAAGAGCTTCACGTATTCGCCGTTTACGGTTCCCATGATCTTGGGTGCATGACCTGCGCCCCACTGGGTGTAAAGGTGTGCCACTTCAAAATACTTGTATCCCACCTTGTCGCACAGCTTGACCCAGCGTTCCAGCTTGTCAAAGCCGAATTCCCAGCCGTTGTCCGTCTTGGTGACGTCAATGAGCTGGACGGTGGGACGCTCGCCGCCGACTTCGGTGTCCAGCGGAGGGGTGAAAATGGGGGTAAGAATGGTGTTGAGACCGTTCTTTACCGCGGTAACCATGAATTTTTCGATGTATTCCCAATGCTTTTCGCTGAAAATTTCGATTTCGTAGTAGTCCGCAATGCAGTCGCAATGGAACCACTGGGTCAGTTTGAAGGGAACCTCGGGAAGATCCACACCGATGACACGGACGGAGGCCGTAGTCTCCACAGGCTCGATGGTTTCGTCCCAACTGGGGGTAAGGCGGAAGGTGATGGGGTACTCGCCCGCAGGATATCCCTTGGGAACAGAAACGGTAACGAGCATGGAACGGAGTTCGCCGTAGGGGATGAACATGGGATCCTTTGCGGGATTGAAGGGACGGAGCAGGTCGGGGTAAAGTCCCGGCTTGGTGCGGAGATAGTTGGTATCGTTCTCCTCAATGGCGGGAAGAAGGACGGGATACATGTTGGGTACCTGCTGTACGGTCTGAATAGTCAGCAAATCCGCAATGGGAGAGATGACCTCCATCTTCATCATCGCCTTCGGAACATGCTTCGGATTGTCCGACGTGTACGCCAGCTCAAAGAAGAAATCCTCTCCCCCAAGCACAGTCCCCGAGGTAAACGTGGGCTTCGCCGCAAAATCTTCGTCCCAGAAACACTTCTCCGAGGACGGAATCGCCTTCAGTAAAATAGCCATAATATAACTCCTTAATCAATTATATCAGGGGATCCTCCCCTGAAACCCCTGCCGGGGACATTGTCCCCGAACCCCGAACTGATGGGGATAAAAGGCAAGGGCAGGAAATTTCGTGTAGCTTAAACTTGTATGTACTGTATTGGAGGAAATCCCCATTATCTCAGTAGTATAAAAAGGTTTGGAGGGGCTTGGGGAACCTTTCCTTAAAAGGTTCCCCAAACAGCGTCCCCCATATAATCAGCCAATCGTCATTTCGTAAAGGCCGGTCAGTTCTACGGGCATGGGGTTCTTTTCGAAGACGCCGGGTTTGGTGGGAACGATACCTGCGGCGTAGCGGAAGTAGAGGTAAACGGGGACTGCGGACCAGCCGTGGCAGAGGCTTGCCGCATAGACGAAGTCATCGGCGCCGCGGAGGGTTTCCCAGAAGGTGGTAGCGTTATGGCAGAGCATATAGCCATAGCTTTCGGCAACGTCATTGAAGACATAGCGGGAGTATTTTTTGGGTCTCTTCATGAGAGCGTCGTAGCGGAAGATGCTGTAGGACAGGGTTGCGGGGTAGAAGTCCTTGTTGTTTACGATATGGTCGAGAACACGGTCCACCTCGCACTCGGGGCAGATGCCGCTGGTGACCGCCATGGAGTTTGCCATCTGGGACAGATGGAAGCGCTTGTATTCGTCTTCGGTGTCGAGGATTTTTGTGAAGTAGTAGCCTTCCTCCTTGTTGAAGAACGCTTCGTGGGCAGCCTTGTTGAGCTTTTCCGCAGCATCGAACCATTCTGCCGCTTTTTCGCTGTTTCCGAGGGCATCGTAGAGCTTTGCAAGGCTCTGGTATGCGGTGGAAACAAAGGCGCAGAGGGGAAGGGCATAGGTATTGTCCTTGGAGCCGTCCATGCCGGGCTGCCATTCATAGAAGTTCCAGTAATTGCCGTGGGTCAGACGCTTGATCAGGTTCTTTTCGTCGGTCAGATCGTGGAAGCCCTTGCACACGCGTTCCGCAAAGGGAAGCATTTCCCCTGCAAATTCGTAGTCACCCGAATAGAGGAGGTATTCCCATGTCTGAATGGGGAATGCGCACACAAAGGTGGGGATGCACATGCCGGTATTGCCGGGAGGACACATCTCAATCATGTTGTCGTCTCTGACAGCAAGGGACATGAGACGGATGGAAGCCTTTGCGATATCGAATTCACGGAAGGCGTAGTAACCGCAGAGCATCTGATTGCGGGAGTCCACGCCGTAGAGGGCCTGTTCACGCATGGGGCAGTCCTCGTGATGCTCGTGGAGGCAGAGGAGCATGGTGCGTTTTGCGGTTTCGTAGATCATGTTGTGGAGGCTGTCGGCGCAGCGGAACTTTACGTCCTCCGCGGTGGGATAATCGGTGGGACGGACACCCGCATAGTGGATTTCCGCCTCGGGAGCGTAGATGTGGAGGGCGATATACCGTCCGCCCATACGCTTGAAGGGATAGAGGAAGCTCATTCTTCCCGC
This sequence comes from Eubacteriales bacterium, assembly GCA_045631365.1. Taxonomy (GTDB): domain Bacteria; phylum Bacillota; class Clostridia; order Oscillospirales; family CAG-272; genus UMGS1696. The sequence continues at coordinate 6,742 of JAZQUQ010000148.1, forward strand.
AGCACCGTTCAGCTCGCCGGCATAGTTGCTGCTGCTGACCTTTACATTGGTGCGGAGGCGGAGGTCGTCAAGATGCTCACCCCAGCCAACATAAACCTTTGCGTCGCAGGGGAGGGTCAGATCCAGATCAAGGAAGCCGGATTCCTCTCTGCCGAGATCATAGACCACGTAGATGCCGTCCGCAGCCTCTTCTTTTTTCAGAAGAACGCCGTTTTCCGTCTTACATTCCCCCATGCGGAGACGATCCGTGTAGCCGAGGTAAGCGTACTGCATCTTGTGACCGGGGGTGCCTTCTGCCACAGCATCACGGAAGGAGCCGTATACTACGGGAGTTACAGTACAGCGATCCTTGAGGATCAGCTTGCGGATGGGGCGGGGGTAGAGGGCGTCGAAGGTTCTTGTGACGATGACCTCATCCTGTTCTGCTGCCTCTCCCTTAGCGGAATATTCAAAAGAATACATGAGCTGGAAGGTTACGTTCGGAACCTCGCCGCTTTTGTAGTGGGGATTTCTTGCGGCACGGGTGTTGAGTCCCGATGTAATCACAGGCTCGCCGTTTTCGGTGAATGCGTACATGACGCCGCTTGTGCTCTTGCTGTAGCAGAAGCTGTGTGCGTTCTGGCTGTAGCCTGTGATGAGGATGTCGTTTTCGCCGTTCTTGAGGAAAGCGGTGATATCGATCTCGTCGTAAACCTTGTATTTATCCTCGTAGTCCGCGTACTGACCGCCGTCGCAGTAAATACCGTTGATGTACAGGGCGTAGTTGGTGTCGCAGGTGACGAACAGGCGGTATTCTGCGCCTTCCTTCTTCACCAGAGTTTCGTGGAAGTCCACGTAGGTGTTTACGGTGTCAACCAGGCTCTTCAGCCAGATGTATTCGGCGTTCTTGAATACGCTTTCCGCTTTTTTCAGAAATTTCATAGCAAGTCTCCTATGTCTCTATGGTCATTAGAGTTCAAACAGTTCACGGGGGAAGTTGGTGAGGTTTTCCGCCCCGTCTTTGGTCACACGAACCACGTCTTCAATACGGAGACCGTGCTTTTTGTCGTGGTTTCCGAGGAAAATGTCTGCACAGAAGGTCATGTTTTCCTCGAAATTGTAGGTGGAATCGGTTTCAACCCACGGTGCTTCGCCTTCCATCAGTCCGTTTCCGTGGAAGGGGCCGTAGAGGTAATAATCCCCGTAGCCAAGCTCGTTTACCAGATTCTTGTGAAGGATGGCAACGTCCCGTGCAGGCTTTCCCGCACGAAGTGCACCGATCATGGTTTCCTGAATCTTGTAGCCTGCCATAATCAGGTTCTTCTGCTCCTCGGTTGCCTTGCCGAACACAACGGGACGGCCGATGGTGGAAGCGTATCCGCCGTATCTTGCACCGATCTGCAGGAAGGTAAGGTCACCCTTTTCGATTACCTTGTGGCGGGGGCGGCTGATTGCCTGGTCGGAGCCGTCGCCGGTCAGTACCCAAAGGGGATAGCTTTCCCGTTCCGCACCCAGCTCGTGCATCTTGCCGAGAGCAAGACCCACTACCTGTGCCTCGGTCATGCCAACCTTGACGTTTTTGAGTACGTAGTCCATGGTGGCATGGGTGATCTCTGCAGCACGACGCATGCAGATCAGCTCGTTTTCGGTCTTGATCATGCGGAGCTTGTTGAGAAGATCGTCCGCCTTTTCGGGGAGGATGCCGTACTTTTTCAGACTGTCGGTCAGGGCGAAGTATACGCCGATGGTCATCAGAGGATAGCCTGCCACACCGAAGCGCTTGATGTCGGTGATTCCCGCTTCCGCGAACACGCTTTCGAAGGTGTCAAGGGGCTTGCCGGGATATTCGGGTTCGGAGGATTCGCGGAACGCCTTCACCAGACGGATGGCGGGAACCTTGGAGCGTTCTGCCGCATAGGTGTAGCTTTCGGGGCCAATAAGCAGGAAGGGGTCGCCTGTACGGGGAACGAGAACGCCCGCGGTTTCAAAGGACGGCCAGTAATCGGAGAGATACCGCACGTACTGGGGTTCTGCTTCGTTGCCGTATGCAAGGATGTAGTCGTATCCTTCCTTTGCCATTTCCGCCTGCACGCGGGTAATTCTTTCTTTGAATTCTGTCATCGGGATCATATATCATACCTCACTATAAAAATTTTCGTGTTGATGGATCAGATAAACGCGTCTTCCACGTTGATTTCGTAAATACCCGTCAGCTCGGCGGGGAGGGGATGCTTTTCAAATACACCGGGGGCAGTGGGCACAATACCTGCCGCATAACGGAGGTAGAGATAAGCGGGAACACCTGCCCAACCCTGAACCATGTTGGCAGCATAGCCGAAATCGTCGCCGCCGCGGAAGGTTTCCCAGAAGGTTGCGGAATCCTTGCGGAGCATATAGCCGTAGCGGTCGGCAATTTCCTTGAAGAGTACGCGGGCGTACTTCTCGGGGCGCATCATCATAACGTCGTAGCGGTAGATGCTGAAGGAAAGCTGGGAGGGGATCAAATCCTTGTTGTTCACAAGCACGTCAATGGCGTGGTCAAGCTCGTTTTCGGGACACATGCCGGCGTAGATGGCAAGGGACTGTGCAAACTGGCTGAGGAAGTGGGGCTTGCCGAACTTGTCCTCTTCGTTTTCGCCGATTTTGGTGTAGTAATAGCCTTCGTCGGCATTATAGAATTCC
>JAZQUQ010000149.1:0-4371 GCA_045631365.1 Eubacteriales bacterium
TAGTTGTCCATCATCCACAGAGTCAGGTCAAGTGCGTGTGTACCGATGTCGATGAGGGGACCGCCGCCCTGTTCGTATTCGTTGAGGAACACGCCCCATGTGGGAACCGCACGGCGACGGAGAGCAGTAGCCTTTGCGTAGTAGATGTCACCGAAGGTGCCAGCTTCCGCTTCCGCCTTCATGAACAGGGAGTCATTTCTCTGTCTGTTCTGGTAACCGATTGTGAGCATCTTGCCGGTTCTCTTTGCTGCGTCAACCATCTTGAGCGCTTCTACGGAGTTGATTGCCATGGGCTTTTCGCACATTACGTGCTTGCCTGCTTCCAGAGCGTCAACGGTGATGAAGCTGTGTGCACGGTTGGGTGTGCAGACATGAACCACGTCAATGGTCTTGTCTTCGAGGAGCTTCTTGTAGTCTTCGTAAACTGCAGCGTCAGCAGTACCGAAATCCTTCTTTGCCTTTTCAGCTCTTTCCAGAACGATGTCACAGAAAGCTACCATTTCTACGTTGGGGAGCTGCTTGAGAGAGGGCATGTGCTTGCCGTTTGCGATACCACCGCAACCGATGATACCAACTCTTACCTTGTCAGATGCACAAACTGCCATTTTTGAATACCTCCAAAAATAAAATTATTTTTAAATATTTATAAGTTCTTTAAGGAACCTTTTGAGGAAAGGTTCCTTAAAAATCCTCCAAACCTTTTTGGGCATGGACTGCTAATCCAAAGTCATGCCTTTCTATGAAATCCCAAAAAGGGATTCACTCAAAAGCGATAGATATCGCCTGTCTTTGCGGATGTGTAGATACCCTCGAGAATCTGGGTTACGCAGTATGCCTGCTCGGGGAGAACGCAGGGGTTCTTGTCCTGCAGAATTGCATTGATCCACTGACGTGCTTCACGAACTTCGGCACGCTCGTTTGCATCCCCTTCGTAGAACGCAACGCCGCCTGCGCTGAGGTTGGGCTTCATCACGTACTGTCTTCCCTGCTGAATACCGTTGATTCTGAGACCGTCCAACATATCGCCGCCTGCCTTTGTACCGCAGATGGTGGTGATTGCTTCACGAGTGTCGATCATGTTCAGTGCCCAAGAAGCTTCCAGATTGATGGTTGCGCCGTTTTCCATTACAACAAAGCCAAATGCACAGTCTTCCACGGTAAACTTTTCGGGATCCCAGTCGCCCCAAGCATTGCCGGAATGCTTTTCGTTGTTCAGAGCATGGTAGGTTGTACCAACGCAATACTTGGGCTTATAGTTGTCCATCATCCACAGAGTCAGGTCAAGTGCGTGTGTACCGATGTCGATGAGGGGACCGCCGCCCTGTTCGTATTCGTTGAGGAACACGCCCCATGTGGGAACTGCACGGCGACGAAGAGCAGTAGCCTTTGCGTAGTAAATGTCACCGAATGTGCCCGCCTCAGCCTCAGCCTTCATGAACTGAGCATCGGGACGCTGTCTGGACTGATAGCCGATGGTGAGCTTCTTGCCGGTTCTTCTTGCCGCTTCCACCATTTTGAGCGCTTCCACGGAGTTGATTGCCATGGGCTTTTCGCACATGACGTGCTTGCCTGCCTCCAGAGCGTCAACGGTGATGAAGCTGTGTGCGCGGTTGGGAGTCAGAACGTGAACCACGTCGATGGTCTTATCCTCAAGAAGCTTCTTGTAATCCTCGTATACTGCAGCATCGGGTGTACCGAAATCCTTCTTTGCCTGTTCCGCTCTTTCCACTACAATGTCACAGAAAGCAACCATTTCCACGTTGGGAAGCTGCTTGAGAGAGGGCATATGCTTGCCGTTTGCGATACCGCCGCAACCGATGATGCCGATTCTCACCTTATCAGATGCACAAATTGCCATAAATTTCTCCAAAAATTCATAAAAAAAGTCAAAGGTTCTATGGATGCAAAAATACCCATAACCTATAATATAATAGAGCATTTTGGAGTGCTTTTCAAGAGTATGTGTGAAAATATTTTACTCAAAATCCACTTTCGTTCATTTGCACAATTACACAAGTCAATATTTGGGTATTATCACAATACGCATTTTCTCTTTTCCCTCATCTTCCCTTCGATAATTGTAAATATATCACACAATCCTATTGAAAAAATGTTGCTGTTATGGTAAAATCATTTGGTAGTATGAACGATATTCCAAAGAAGGAGACGCTATGGACAAGGACACGCTGCTCATACAAGCGGAAGCGCTCCGCGAAAAGATCCGCCGGGCACAAATACTCTATTACGAAAACGATGCGCCGGAAATTTCCGACTATGAATATGACGCTCTCTTTGCAGAGCTGAAAAAATTAGAGGAAGACCATCCTTTTCTCGACACCCCCGATTCCCCTACCCATAAGGTGGGTGGTCGGGCACTTGAAAAATTCGCCAAGGTGACCCACCCTGCGAAGATGCAGAGCTTATCCGACGTTTTCTCGGAAGAGGAGCTGCGGTCTTTCCTCACCAAGTTAAAAAAATCCCTCTCGGATGACGGCATTGCGGAAGAAGAGATCGCCTTCTCCGTGGAGCCGAAGATCGACGGGCTTTCCGTATCGCTCACTTATGAAAACGGTGTTTTCGTCCTGGGTGCAACCCGCGGAGACGGTACGGTGGGCGAAAACGTAACGGAAAACCTCATGACCATCCGCTCCATTCCGAAAAAGCTGACCGAACCCGTTTCCATCACCGTCCGCGGGGAAGTTTATATGCCCCACGGCGAGTTTGAACGGCTGAACACCGAAAAAGAAGCAAAAGGCGAAAAGCTGTGGGCAAATCCCCGCAACGCCGCCTCCGGTTCTCTTCGCCGTCTGAATGCGGCGGAAACGGCGGAATGCGGGCTGGACATTTTTGTGTTCAATTTCCAGGCGGGGGATTTGTACACCGACGGTCACGTCCCCCTTACTCACCAAGAAACCATCGAGCGGCTCCGTGCCCTCGGCTTTACCGCCATCAACATCACCACCGTAACGGAGGATATCGACCGTGTAACGGAAGCGGTTCGCAAAATCGGAGAAATGAGGGAATCTCTCCCCTACGACATTGACGGAGCGGTCATCAAAATCGACCGACTTTCCCAAAGAATTGCGGCAGGAGAAAACCCCAGCACCCCAAAATGGGCATGTGCCTTCAAATATCCCCCCGAGCAGAAGGAAACAACCCTTCTCGACATTGAGGTTCAGATCGGCAGAACGGGCGTCCTCACCCCCAACGCTGTCCTTGAGCCTGTAAAACTGGCGGGAACCACCGTATCGAGAGCCACACTCCACAACATCGACATCATCCGTCAGCGGGATATCCGAATCGGCGACCGCGTCATCGTGCAGAAAGCGGGGGACATTATCCCCGAGATTGTGGCTTCCGTTCCCGCCAAGCGAACGGGGGCTGAGATGGAATTCCGTTTTCCCGAATGCTGTCCCTCCTGCGGTGAAAAGCTGTTTTTCGACAATGCGGAGGACGAAGGTGAGGAAGGCGGTGCCATGCGCTGCCTCAATCCCATGTGTCCCGCACAGCTGGAGCGTCGGATCATCCATTTCGCCTCCCGCAGTGCCATGAACGTGGACGGTCTCGGCCCTGCCCTGATCCGTATGCTGATTGACAAAGGCTTCATTCACGACGCCGCCGATCTTTACACTCTGAAAAAAGAAGACCTCATCACGCTGGACCGCATGGGAGATAAATCGGCGGAGAATCTCCTCCGTGCTATAGAAGCCTCCAAAGCAAGCGGCCCCGCACGACTCCTCTTCGCCCTCGGTATCCGCCACACGGGAGAAGCTGCTTCGGAAGCGGTGATCGATGCGTTCGGCTCCGTGGATGCCCTCTTTGACGCGTCCGCAGACGCCCTGATGCAGATCAACGACATCGGTGAGGTTACTGCAGAGATGATCTCCGATTATTTCGCCCTTCCCGAAACCCGTGTCCTGTTTGACAAGCTGAAGGGGGCAGGCGTGGTTACGGAAAAAGCCGCCGTCGAAGAAGCTGACACCAGCGAACGCTCCGAAAAATTCGTGGGACTTACCTTTGTTCTCACAGGAACCCTTGCAGGCATGACCCGTGACGAAGCGTCTGCCAAGATCAAGGCTGCGGGCGGCAAGGTATCGGGGTCTGTGTCGAAAAAGACCTCCTACGTAGTGGCGGGCGAAAACGCAGGCTCCAAGCTGACCAAGGCAACCGAACTTGGGGTAGCGGTGATTTCCGAGGACGATCTTTTGAATATGCTTGCACAATGAAAGGATTCAAATGAACAAAAACGCCCAAAAAGCACTTGCTGCCACCGCCATTACCGGTGCGGCATTGACCGCTGCAAGTGCCTACTTCTATAAAGTCGCCATACTGAAAGAGAAGAAATACAACAACGTGTGGACGTCGGAAACA
>JAZQUQ010000150.1:0-1918 GCA_045631365.1 Eubacteriales bacterium
TACGATCCGACTTGGAACTTCCTCGGGAAGAAGGGGCTTTACGCCAGGGATATCAAAGAGGGGATCGCCCACAGTTTCGTGATACAGGGAGTGTACACCCACTTCGCAGTCTGCTTCAAGGACTTCCCGAACCGCATCGGGTACTTCCTTTGCACATTCGCCCGTGAAATAGAAGGTTCCCGTGACACCGTATTTCTTGTAGATGTCAAGGATCCGTCTGCAGCCCGACAGCGTAGTATTGTAATAGGGGGTAAAGGAGCCGACGTCGGTCTCCATGTCAATTCCGATCAGTACGTATGATTTTGCCATAATAATACCTCTTTCTTTTGGTTGGATATTACCGTTATTATACCACAGTTTTCTTTTTCTGTCTACACGTTCCCATGGTGGATTCAACGAAAACGCCCGACTCAGGAAAGATTCATCTCCACGTCTGTGGGCAGAGGAGCCAAGGGAGCGGCGGGCAAGGTCTGATACCAGTACGCCACGCTGTAATAATCGTCTCTGGAGGGGATCAGACCGTAGGGCAGAATGGTGCGGAGGGTCTGAATGGTCATGCGGAAGCTTTCATTGAAATGGATGGGGTCGGGGATGTGCCAGCGGTATGCCATGTAGCGGGGCTGGACGTTGTACTGTTTGCTCTTGTCCGCGCCCAATACGGCGTACATGCCCGAATAGAGCCCGCTGTACTGCTGGTATTTGTGCATGGCTTCGTCGTTTCCGAAGCAGTAGGAGCCGCAGAAGTAATCTTCCGTACCCGTGTAGTTGATGGAAGGGTATAGGTCGTCGTCGATGAACATCTTCACCTCTCCCTCAACCCAGCAGCCGTTGTTTCCGTTCACGTTGACTCCAAGGGAAATGCCCACAAAATGCCCCTTTCCTTTGATGCCGTCGATGACCACGTATTCGCGATCGGAAGGATTGGGAGCAGCCTGACGGTAGGAGGCGTGGAAATACGCGATATTCTCGGGGAGGGAACATTTTCTTCCCGTGATGACGTAGTAAGTAGAGTAAGTGTGGCGGGGATTGCGGTTTTCCAGGGTGATTCGGCAATGGCGGAGGAATGGCATCTGCCAATAGCAGTTCATGCCGCGGCAGGGAGCAACCATCACCATGGAGGAGGAAAACGCGGGATAATTTCCGTTCATATCCTCGATATTGCTGTGGAAGGGGTAGGCAAAAAAGGCGGAGAGAGGAGCTTCTACCGAAGGGGTTTCACTGCCGTCCCAGTAGATGCGGAGAACCATGCTCCAGTTGTTGGTCCCGCCGAACCACATACTCTCAAGGACGCCGGGACCGTCCGTGTCTACTAAGGTAATGGTCTCGCCGGGAGCCACGTTCCGCCATGCGTTCAGCTTTTCGTGGGGGGTTCCGCGGGAGCCGCCTCCTCTTATACCGGTGGGATTTTCCGGAGAAAAAGCAAAGGACTGCGTATCGGAAATGCGGGTGATATCTTCAAAGTAACAATTGTTCATACTTCCACCTCATTTCGTTGTGTGTTGGAATGGATTCAAGACCATTATAGCATAAATTTGGTGTTTTTTCAATTGTTTACGGAGAGAAGAGCGATGGAATCTGCTCTCTTTTCTTAGATTACGGCTTGTTTTTTCACGCCTCGTTGATGTTTCTTTTCATAAAAAATCTCCCTTTGGAGGAATCGCTTATTCCCCTCCATTCTTTCAAAAAAATGTTGTCCATTTTTGCGTCTTGACGGGGATTGTCATTTGTGGTATGATTGGTAAGGTTTTGTGTTATATGAATTTTTGATGAGGAGAATATATGTCGGCTGTTGCTTTTTTCAAAAAGAACGCGATGGTGTGCATTGCCCTTGCCGCCGCCTTGATCACCTGTATTTTTGTCCCTCCGGATAAAGAATATTTGGGGTATTTTGATCTCAAGACCCTTGCCTGTCTCTTTT
>JAZQUQ010000151.1:0-2103 GCA_045631365.1 Eubacteriales bacterium
AGATAATGCCCCTCGATCTGTCCGATGATAGTGAGACAGTGGATGGTTTCCCCGTTACTGCGGGAAATGACCCCGCCGCTTTTCATGATATAGTCCAATTTGTCCGTAGCTTCGGACGGATTGGCGTTGTTTTCGGCAGAATCGGAGCCGTTTTCCGTTACGTCGGTATCGTCGTGATAAAATGCTGACATAAAAATCCTCCCATAAGGCAATATCGGATGTAGTATTGCCCTATGGGAGGTGTTTTATGCGTTTTTGATATTCTGCGATCTGTTTGATCTATATTTGTTCCAATTGTATAAAAGTTTTTGAAGGAATGGGGGGAAGGGAAACTTTTCTCAAAAACTTTTCCTTCCCCCAAAAAGAATTACAGCTTACTTACCTGCTCCGCGGCGGACATAATGCCCAGTTTGCCGCTTTCGTAGGTGAGACCACCCTGCAGGAAGGCGATAAAGGGAGGACGCATGGGACCGTCCGCGGAAAGCTCGATGGATGCGCCGCCGGTAAACGCTCCTGCCGCCATGATGACGGGGTCGGTGTAGCCGGGCATATCCCACGGCTCGGGTGTAACGTGAGCATCAATGGGGGATGCACTCTGAATCCCGCGACAGAAGGCACAAAGTCCGTCGCCGGTACCACATTCGATGGTCTGAATAATATCGCTTCGTCTCTCGTCCCACTTGGGAGAAACCTTATAGCCGAGGGCATCGAAAATATATGCCGCAAGGTGAGATGTCTTCATTGCCTGAGCCACCGTATGGGGAGCATAGAACATACCCTTGATGATATTGCGGTTCTGACCGAGGGACGCGCCTGCATCCAAGCCCACACCGGGAGAGGTGAGACGGTTTCCGCACAGCTCCACTGCCTTCTCGGAGCCGATGATGTATCCGCCCACGTCTGCCATACCGCCGCCCGGATTCTTGATGAGAGAACCGATGATGAGATCGGCAGCCGCTTCCTCCACCGCACCGTTCGGGACAAAGCAAGGCTCGCTGTCCTCGGTGAATTCGCCGTAGCAGTTGTCGCAGAAGAAGATTGGTTCGGAGATACCAAGCTCTGCGGCAGTCTTCTTCACGAAATACGCCGCCTTACGGATTTCCGATACGTTCAGAGTGGGACGCTGCTCATAGCCCTTGGAGCGCTGAATGTACACCATCTTCACACGGCTACCGTACTGCTCCATTTTGGCACGGATTGCGGCGAAATCGAGAACCTTTTTGCCGTTCACTTCCGCAAATCCGCAGGAATCAAAGGTTACGCCGAAATCCATCAGGCTTCCGGAGCCGGGTGTTCCTTCCAGACCGATCACCTCAAGCATGGTATCATAAGGCTTTCCCGTGATGGAGAGCATTACGTCGCCGGGACGGAGAATGCCGAAGAGACCTACGGTCAGAGCATGGGTTCCCGAGATGAGCTGGGGACGCATAAAGCCTGCGGGGGCACGGTAAATGAGGGCGGCAAGGCTGTCAATGGTGTCTCTGCCCATATCACCGTAGCCGTAGCCGGTGGAAGGCGTGAACAGAGACTCGGACACACGGCACTCTCGGAAGCAGTCCAGCACGTGCTCGGTATTTCTCTCCGAAATTTCGTCAATACTGCGGAACACCGGGGCAAGAGCCGCCTCCGCCTCTGCCGCCAGATTTCGTATTCTTTCTGATATAATCATGATTTTCTCCCGATGTTACATAATTCTTGTGAGAAGGGTGTGGAACGCGTTGTCGTAATACTCTTCCGCACGATTCTTGACTTCCGCATAGTTTTCCGCGGTACATCCGTCTAAAATGAGGGGCTTGTGATCCGCATATTTGATGTAGCAGATCATAAAACGAACCCAGTCTGTACTTCCGTCCCCCAGCACGGAAAAACCGGTCTCCTTCACCTTTCGGTCGCAGCCGTGGAGATAGCCGATATCGTGCTTCAGATAGTAGAACATTCCCTCTTCGTCGGAATTGTGGATAAAGCTTGCAGGATCAAGAAGTGCGGACAGGCGAACGTGACAGTCCGCCCCCAGCTCCCCAATCAGAGTCTTCTGACGGCGGGGGGAAGGGATAATATCAAACACAGAACCTTCCAAGGCGATCTGCACCCCTACCTTTTCCG
>JAZQUQ010000152.1:0-20126 GCA_045631365.1 Eubacteriales bacterium
TCCTCCGCAATGGACTTATACTCTTCTCCGTTCGCCGCGGTGCAGAGTCGGTCAATATATCCCTGTGCCGCCTCTTCCGCAGCCGCAGCCTCAAGATCGTCAAAATCCGTCTTGCTTACCGAGAAGGAGAGGATGTCCACGCAAGCGATATCGGCAGTGTGTTCCTCATAGTACGCCTTATAATCCGCTTCGGTGAGAGCGTCAAACCGTGCCCCGTACTCCTCCGCATACTTTTCCGCCAGCTGCACCAGCTCCAGACAATACCGAAGCTCGTCCTCGGTCAAATCGCAATCGTAAAGAATATACAAAAGCTGATTCAGATTGCACTTGTTGTTGGCAGCCTCGCTCTTCAGAGATGCAACCTTTTCCTCCACAATCGCACGATCGTCAGAGGACAGCTCCATTCCCTCATCCATCGCCGATTCACACAATGCGAGAATATCCGTAAGATAATAAACGGTCTCCTCGGCAAAGAAATGGAACCAGGTACCACCCTCGGCAATCATACAAGACTGACTCTTGAGGGGAGATTTTTTATCAAGCCCGTAATAAATCGCAAAGGATTCATACTGGTTATACATATTTTTGAAGAAATAGGTCATCATATCCCCATTGATCTTGAATCGGGTAGAATTTGCCCCGAGAGTACCAAAATCAATGGTATCTGCATCCAGACCGGAAACCACCTGTGTCACCGCAGACGAGGTTTCGGAAGGAGATCCGCCCTCCACACCGTTGGAAACGGTTTCCTTGGGATCGGACACAGCCTTTCCGCAGCCGGTAAGCAAAAGAGCTGCAAGAATTACAGAAAAAAGACGTTTCATAGAAATACCTCATTTATCACCGCAGGTGACATACAAATCGTTTATAAAATTCCGGCAGATTTATCTGCATTTATGGCGTGAAACAGATCAACTTCAAGTTAAATCTCAACACAACTTTCACGCTCTATCCTTTCAAATCCGAATAAACACTTCTGATAATTATATCACGTCTGTGCAAAAAACAGACGAACAAAAGCTGAAAACTATGTGAAAAAAAGAAAAACAGCATGAACCATCATACTGTTTTTCAATAATGCAATAGACTTACGCCATCTTGTTGAGCTTCAGTGTGAACTGGCTCTTCTTGTGAGCAGCGTTGTTCTTGTGAAGGATTCCCTTAGCAACAGCCTGGTCAACCTTCTTTACTGCGAGCTTGTATGCTTCAGCAGCAGCAACCTTGTCACCGGATTCTACAGCAGCATTGTACTTCTTAACGATAGTACGGAGCTGGCTCTTGAACATCTTGTTCTGAAGAGTCTTGGTAGCAATCACCTTTACGCGCTTTTTCGCGGACTTAATGTTAGGCATAATTTTAACTCCCTTCAATTTTTTTACGGCTTGTTTGCCGGACAATTTCAAAACGACTGAGAGGGTTCGTTTTGTGAAACCATCATACAACTATAGATTATAGCACACTAACCCAAATATTGCAATACCTTTTCTAAAAAAAATCGATTTTTTGTAAACTAAATTTATTCCGCAGGACGCAACAATTCACTGTCCAACTCGCCCGAAAATAAATCTGAAATAATTTTCAAAAAGGTATTGACAAACGGAATCGACTGTGATATAATTATGTCCGTCGCAGGGAGAGAAACCCAAACGACAAAAACAAATGGAAGCATAGCTCAGTTGGGAGAGCATCTGCCTTACAAGCAGAGGGTCATAGGTTCGAGCCCTATTGTTTCCATCTTCTTTATCTCGGTAGACCCCGACGGTAAAGGAAAAAATGGCCCGGTAGTTCAGTTGGTTAGAACGCTAGCCTGTCACGCTAGAGGTCAGGGGTTCGAGTCCCCTTCGGGTCGTCCTTGATGCTCTGCAAAGGCGCAAGGCACAAAATGCTCCTGTAGCTCAGTTGGTAGAGCAGAGGATTGAAAATCCTCGTGTCGTTGGTTCGATTCCGACCGGGAGCACTTGAAGTAAGTGTGAATCGCTGATTTGGCAGTCAGCAAGGGTGTTCTCCTTACAGACAATATGCGGATTTAGCTCATTTGGTAGAGCGCCACCTTGCCAAGGTGGAGGTGGCGGGTTCGAGCCCCGTAATCCGCTCCAAAAAGAAAGAGACTCATTTGTGGGTCTCTTTCTTTTTCGTGTGAGTTACAGTGCGAGAATCTGCCTGAAGGTTGCGGGATGAGCCAAAATGCAGGATAGACGAGGGGCAACTTGCGCATTCGTCAGAATGCAGGGTTCAGAACCCCGTAATCCGCTCCAAAAAGAAAGAGACTCATTTGTGAGTCTCTTTCTTTTTCGTGCGAGTTATAGTGCGAGAAGCCGCCTGCAAGTTGCCGGATGAGCAAAGCAATTTCGCTGTTGGCACCGCGACCATTTTTTCTAAAAACAACGTTTTCTCAAAATCTTGTTGTTCCTTTTTTCTTTGTCGGTTGGTATAATAAGGTCGTAATCAAACAACCGAAAAGGAGAAACACAATGAACACAGACAAAATCTACGCAGAATCCATCGCCAAGGAGTACGCTCCCACAGACCATTCCAAGCTTGCAGCACTTCGTAAACTGGATGCAAAGGCAAAGCGTCCCGCAACCATCTTCACCTACACGTGGGGGATTCTTTCCTCTCTTGTGTTCGGAACGGGAATGTGTCTCGGGATGCAGGTGATCGGCAGCAGCATCACTCATATGGTGCTTGGCATTATCATCGGAGTGATCGGTATGGTGGGATGTGGTATCAATTACCCTATTTACAAGAGAATTCTCGAAAACGGAAAAAAGAAATATGCCTATGAAATTGTGGAGCTTGCAAGAGAAATCAGCGAGGGAAAATAAACTTCATTCTTATGAATAAAAACGAAAGCAAATACTTTAACACGGCGATAAAAATGGACGAAGCTCTCATTATGCTGCTGGAAAAGAAGGACTTTGAATATATCACGATCAAAGAAATCTGCGATACAGCGGGAGTAAACCGTTCCACCTTTTATCTTCACTATAATAATACGTTCGATTTGCTGAAGGAAGCAACCAATCACGTCCTTGACCGCTTCCTGAATTACTTTTCCGTTGACACCAAAAGCATCACCCATTGCTTTGATGCGTGCGATCTGAATGATTTGGTTTTTATTACTCCCGAATACATTACCCCTTATCTGACTTTTGTAAAGGACAACCAAAGGCTTTTCAAAACCACGCTTAAACAGTTTGGTACGTTGGGAATGGGTATGGTTTACGACAGAATGTTCACCCATATATTCAGTCCAATTCTTTCAAGATTTCATTTTCCCGAAAAAGAAAAAGCTTACGTAATGAAATTCTATCTGTCCGGTATTACAGCGGTCGTTATGGAATGGGTTGATCACGGCTGTTCCGATGACAGGAACGATATTATAAAGATTATAACCGATTGCATATTGGGCAGTCGATGCCTAAGTCGTTAAAACATCCAAGCTCGAATTCTGATTTATCAATCCCCCGACAGACTTTTATCAAGCGCTGTCGGGGGAACTCTATATTTTCTGCGGAGTGGATTTATATCAGCACGTAAGCTTTCTTATTTCCAAAAAGGATCATGATAAAAAGGGGACGATGCCCCCATCCCGAAGCGATGACGTACAGAACAAAATTCCGTTTTATCCATCGCACGGGAGGTCAAGGCACCGCCCCTTCCTTTATTCAATTTCATTTGTCCCCATCACTTCTCATCCGACCAGCCGTCGATGCCCCTTCTCTCCAAGGCACCGAAGATACGGCGGTATGCCCCTCGGTGATCCCGTTCGAAGGACATCAAAAAATCATGCATAACCTGCCGTTCCGTGTGCCCGTCCTCGGGGCAGAGGCTTTTCACCACGGGAAGCTCTGCCGCGGAAACCAAGGATTTCACCATTCGCTCCTCCGTATAGCAAAGGGGGCGAATAATGGTCAATCCGATGTTCTCATAAACGGTCACAGGCTCAAAGCAGCCGATCCGTCCTTCATGCATCAGATTCATCATGAAAGTCTCCACCACGTCATCCTTGTGATGCCCGAGAGCCAGCTTATTGCAGCCAAGTTCGGCACAGGCATTGTTCAGCGCGCCGCGGCGAAGCATGGCACAAAGGGAGCAGGGATTCGGTTCCTTTCGCTCCTCAAACACGATTTTGGCAATCTCCGTGTGAACGGGATGGAACTCCACGCCGATCTTCTCGCAGAATTGAGCGATGGGTGCAAAGCTTTCCTCAAACTTTCCCTCGGGGAACCCCATATCCACGGTCACCGCCACCACCTCGTAGGGATGGGGATAAACCCGCCTCATTTCGGCAAGAGCGTAAAGGAGAGCGGTGGAATCCTTCCCTCCCGACACACCTACCGCGATTCGGTCCCCGTCGGAGATCATGCCGTAATGCTCTGCCGCCTGTCTCACACGGCTCAAAACCTTCTGTAATTCTTTCATATCCAGCGGGACTCCGTTTTTCATCAAAATACCCATCTCTGCATATGCTGTAATGATATCCACAGCTTATGGAGGGTTTATGGCAACCAAAATCTACATCGATCAGGGGCACAACCCCGTCAACCCCAACGCAGGGGCGGAAGGAAACGGCTACCGCGAGCAGGACATCGTCTACGACATCGGGGTCCGACTTGCCGCCATTCTCCGTTCCTACGGCTTTGACACACGGCTTTCCCGACCTGCGCCCGAAGTCATCCTCGGCACGTCCAATTCGTCCTCTCTCCGTGCGAGGGTGAACGACGCCAACAGTTGGGGCGCAGACTACTTCATCAGCCTCCATACCAACGCATCCGAGATCACCACGGCATCGGGAAGCGAAGCTTGCGTGTCCCGTTTGGGAAGCGAAGCCGCCATCCTTGCCGACCACATTCTCCGTCAGCTGAATTTCGCAACGGGTCTGCCCGACCGCGGGGTCTTCTCCCGCCCTTCCCTTTACGTGGTACGAAAAACCGCCATGCCCGCACTCCTTCTGGAGCTTGGGTTCATCACCAATCCCTACGATGCCTCGCTGATGGCGAATAATCCTACTTTGTTCGCGCAAGGAATCGCAAACGGGTTCCTCGAATTCTTTGGGATGCTGTAAAATTTATTCTTTCTCCAACAAATCCGGTCGGCGTTCCTTTGTCAATTCCATAGACTTCTCATACCGCCATTTTTCAATATTGGCGTGATGGCCCGAGATCAGCACGTCGGGAACGATCCGCCCCATGAAATCGTAGGGTCTGGTGTATTGAGGGTATTCCAAAAGGCCATCGGAAAAGCTCTCCTTTTCGTGGCACTCCGCGTCCGCAAGAACGCCGTCGCACAGTCTTGCCACCGCATCCACAAGGATGCAGCAAGGCACTTCCCCGCCCGTCAGCACGAAATCGCCGATGGAAATCTCCTCATCCACGATCTCCTCAATGATCCGCTCGTCCACACCCTCGTAGTGACCGCAGAGAATGATGAGCCGCTCCTTCTCGGACAGCTCCTTTGCCTTTGCTTGATTAAACACAGAGCCGCGGGGGGACATATAAACCACGTAAGGCTTTTCCCCTTCCGCAATTGCTTTGTAGCAATTGTAGATGGGGGGAGCTGCCATGAGCATCCCTTTTCCTCCCCCGTAGGGGGTATCGTCCACTCTGCGGTGCTTGTCTTCGGAATAGTCACGGATGTTGTGAGCGCGGATGTCAATCACACCGCTTTTTCTCGCTCTTCCGATAATGCTCTCGGACAGAATATAGTCCACAAAATCGGGGAACAGGGTCATAATATCGATTCTCATTCCCGCATCCCCTCGATCAGCTTGACGAAAATTCCGGCACCGTCCCCTTCGGTCTCGATACGGATTACAAATTCGGGGACAGCCGGCATCATAAAGCTCTTGCCGTCTTCTTCTGCGATCACGTACACGTCGTGGGTTCCGGGATGGGTTACATCCGCAAGAACGCCGTACTTCTCCCCTGTTTCCGCATCCAGCACGGGGAGACCCACCAGGTCTGCGATGAAATGCTCTCCCTTTTTCAGCTTGAAATCTCCGCGCTCTGCATAAAGGAGAGTCCCCTTCATAGCGATGGCTTCTTCCAGCGAGCCGATGTTCTCAAAGGTACAGAGCACCATATTCTTCTGCACGGACGATGCTTTTACACGAAAGGGTGTGAAGGTGCCGTCCTTTTCCTTTTTCCACATGGTCTTGAGGGTTGCAAGAACCTTGGGGGAGTCGCAATAGCATTCCAGTCGTACTGTACCTCTCACTCCGTGGGTGCTGACGATCTTTCCGCATTCCAGATATTTTTCCTTAACCATATATATCATCCTTTCTTGATTCGACAATGATCCATAATAATTATACCGCAGAATGCCGAAGAAATCAAGCAACCGCACATTTTTTTACGGAAATTCCCGAAATTCGGAACAAACCAAGGAACGAAATCGTCATATTCTCATAGAAACACCCATTCCGAAAGGAGTACATCATGAAACATACCGCAAAGAGGCTTCTTGCCCTTCTTCTTTCCGCATTGATGCTTTCTGCCCCTTTAACCTTCACCGCCTGCACAAAGGTTCAAACCAATCTGCAGCCCACGGGAGAAACGCCTTTTGATCTTGCGGCAGCGGCAAAAATGCCCACAGGTGCCGAGGTGGACAAGCGATTCACCAAAGCGGTCACCGATTTTTCCGAAAGCCTCTTCCGCAAAAGTATGGTGAAGGGAGAAAATCTCGTTCTCTCCCCCATCTCCGTCTCCTACGCCATCACCCTGACTGCAAACGGCGCTTACGGGGACACCCTTGCGGAATTCAACCAACTGAACGGAGGGATTCCCCTTGCGGAAATGAACGAATACCTTTTCTGGCACGCCGTCAACCTTAAATCCACACGTCAGTCCAAGGTAACCGTTGCCAATTCCGTGTGGGCGGACAACACCTTCCCCATTAACAGCCAATTTTGCTGGGTGGCACAGAAATACTACAACGCAGACGCCCAAAATGCAGATTTCTCCGATGACGCCACGGCGGAGCAGATCAATCAATGGGTATCGGAACGAACGGAGGGCATGATCGATAAGGTACTGGAAAGCGCGCCCGCCGACCTTACCATGATGATTATCAACACCATTCTCTTTGACGGAAAATGGGAGACCGCCTACGAAGAATCCGACGTTTGGAGCGGCATTTTTCTCAATTACGACGGCACGGAAGACTCCGCTCAAATGCTCAATTCCCATGAACAGACCTATTTTACGGGAAAGGGATACGAAGGCTTCAGCAAACAGTATCTGGACGGCTACCGTTTCATCGCTCTTCTCCCCAAGGAAGGGACGGATGTGTACGATTTTGCCGCACAGCTTGACTGGAGCGACGTCATCGATGATGCCCTGACCGCCAACGATGAGGCAATCTGCAATCTCCCCAAGTTCGAGTATGAGACGGAGTCGCCCCTCAACGAGATTCTCCAAAGCATGGGTCTGCAGACCGCCTTCACCGAAAATGCGGACTTCCGCGGTCTTGCGGAAAACGGGGAACAGAATCTCTGCATCTCCTCCGTGAAGCAGAAGGCGAAGATCAGCCTGAACGAATCGGGCACCAAAGCAGCAGCTTACACCGAGGTCGTCTTGACGAAGGGGGAAAATCGCATTCTCACCTTCAACCGCCCCTTTGTTTATGCCATCGTAGACGGGGAGACCGGAATTCCCGTGTTCATGGGCGTTCTCGCCGATTTGCCGTGATCAACAACCACGAAAAATCCTATAGAAAGGGTGACACCATGCCTCAAACAACCGTATTTAAGCGAATTCTCGCGTCTGTAATGATTCCCGCATTGATGCCTGCGGTTCTCTTCACCTCCTGCGGGAAGGATGCCGCGGAAATCGATACACCAATCGAACGCTTCGTCCCGCAGTCCAAAGGGATTGAGGCAGACGACGCATTTACCGAAAGCATCTGTGGTTTTTCCGAATCGTTGTTCCGCGAAAGCCTTGTGGCAGGAAAAAATCTGGTGATCTCTCCCCTGTCCGTCACCTATGCCCTCACCATGACGGCAAACGGTGCCTCGGGCGAAACCCTCGCGGAATTCAATGAATTGCTGAATAGCAATTCCCTCAATGGCGGCGTTGACGTTGCCGCCATGAACGAGTATCTCTGTTCGCTGACCCACCGCATGGCGGAAACCAAGGAATCCACGGTGGAGATCGCCAATTCCGTTTGGGCGAATAAGAACAGCTTTACCGTCAACGAGACCTTCCGAGACACCGTTCTTGCCTACTACGGGGCGGAGGTATCTGCCCTCGATTTCACGAAGCGGGAGTCCGTGGACACCATCAACCAATGGGTGTCCGCCCGCACCGACGGCATGATCGAGAAAACCTTGGATACGATCGATCCCTCGACTGCCATGATCCTCCTCAACACCGTCCTGTTCGACGGCAAGTGGGCAGTCCCCTATGAGGAAACCGACCTTCTGACCCGCGACTTCTTCGGGTACAACGGAACGACCGAGAACGCCGAATTTCTCACCTCCACGGAACACTCCTATTTTGAAGTAGAAAACGGAGTGGGCTTCAGCAAAGCGTACAAGGACGGCTACAAATTCATAGCAATTCTGCCCAATGAAGGGGTGGACGTGTACGATTTCGCCCGTGAGCTTGACCTGTCCTCCGCCTTGCGTACCGCAGAGATGGGGAGCAATAAGGTGATCTGCCAAGTCCCCAAATTTGAATACGAAGCAGAGGTCAATCTCAACGAAATCCTCCAACGGATGGGGCTGAAGCGTGCCTTTTCTCCCAACGAAGCGGAGCTTGAAAACTTAGGCACAAGTGATATCGGTTCCCTGTACATCTCCAAGGTATTCCAAAAGGCGAAGATTAAGCTGGACGAGAACGGCACCAAAGCCACCGCCGTTACAGCGGTGGTTGTTACCTACACCTGCGCCGCCCCCACCACAGAACCCAAAAGAATCATCCTTGACCGCCCCTTTGTCTACATGATCGCGGACACGGAGACGGGCGTTCCCCTGTTCATGGGAATCCTCGCCGATTTGAAAGGATAATGTGTCTATGAAAAACACCAAACGTATCCTGCTCCTTGCCGCATTTTCGGCATATGTCTTCTTTATGATCTATCTGCTGTTCCTCATGCGTTCCAGCCGATTCTTTTGGGCGCCCGACGGGTATTGGGAAACCTTTCGCGGAAACGTCAATCTGATCCCCTTCCGCACCATTGCCGAATATGCAAAAGGGCTGTCAAAAACGGCAAACGGTGATTCCGTCATCAACCTGTACGGGAACGTAATCATGTTCGTCCCCCTCGGTTTCTTCCTCCCCACCGTTTTCCCGAAGGCACGTCCCTTCCGCTCCTGCCTCCTCACCGCCTTGGTCATCCTCTGCACCGTGGAGCTGATCCAGCTTATCACCCTCCTCGGCAGTCTGGATATTGACGACGTGATCCTTAATCTGGCAGGCGTGGTCGTGGGGTATGGGGTGTGGAAGATAACAACCCTTATCAAACGATAATTTCATAAGAAAATCCCGTTTGAGGCATAGGAACGCCGCAAACGGGATTTTTGTATACATTCTGCGGGAAAGACTCATATAATGGAATGGAAGCATCCGACATACCGCATAAGGAGTACATCATGATCCTTCACACCGTTGCCCCGGGAGATACCGTATTTTCCATCGCACGGCAGTACGGCGTCCCCCCTTCCCGCATCATCAACGATAATTTGCTCACCAACCCCGGCAATCTCGTCATCGGGCAGGACCTTGTAATCCTCTTCCCCACCGTGACCCACACCGTCCTTGGGGGAGATACCTTAGAAACCATTGCCGAACGGTACGGCACGAACCTCATCACCCTCTATCGGAACAACCCGCAATTGGACGGCGAGCCGCAGATTTACCCCGGTCAGGTGCTGAACATCGCCTATGAGACTCCACCCCTTGGGGAGATTTCCGTGAACGGCTATGCCTATCCTTTTATTGATCGAGAGGTTCTTCGCCGAACCCTTCCCTATCTTACTTATCTCTCCATCTTCTCCTACGGCATTCGCCCCGACGGCACCGTATTTCCCCCACTTGGCGGTGACGAAGAACTGATCGCCATCGCCAAGGAGTACGGCACCGTCCCCCTCCTTGTGCTGACCTCTCTCACGGAAAACGGCACCTTTTCAAGCGGCCTTGCCCGTGAGGTGATCGCCGATCCCACCCTTTCCGAGCGGGTTATCGACGACATCGCACGGATCGTCCCCGAAAAGGGATACGGCGGCGTGGACGTGGATTTCGAATATGTCCCCGGGGAAAATGCGGGGGACTATGCCGATTTTGTCCGTCGGCTGAACGACCGCTTGGGGCCCGACTATACTGTCCTCGTCTCCCTCGCCCCCAAATACCGTGCCGATCAAGGGGGACTCCTCTACGGCGGTCACGATTACGGCGGATTGGGAGCGGCTGCCGACGGAACGCTCCTCATGACCTACGAATGGGGGTATACCTACGGGCCGCCCCTCGCAGTCTCCCCCATCAACGAGGTTCGACGTGTCATCGACTACGCGGTGACGGAGATTCCGCGGGAGAAACTATATCTCGGCGTACCCAATTACGGCTACGACTGGCCCCTCCCCTACGTCAGGGGGGAAACCAAAGCGGAATCCCTCGGCAACACAGCAGCGGTGGAGCGAGCTTTGGAGAAAGGTGCGGAAATCCAATATGACAAAACCGCTCAAGCGCCGTTTTATACCTATTTCGACCAATCGAACAGCAACAGCAGTTCGGAAACCTTCAGCGATGCGGTGGAGCACATCGTGTGGTTTGAAAACGCAAGAAGCGTGGATGCCATGATCCGACTCATCCGAGAATACGGCATGGACGGAATGGGTGTATGGAATATTATGCGGTACTTCCCTGCCCTGTGGCTCGTGGCAAACAGCCTGTATGGGATTCGAAAGCTATAGCATATTCCCTATAAAACAGTAAATCCGACCCATGATTTTGATCATAGGTCGGATTTTTACGTTGTGCACTGTATAGCTGCGATTTGACAAGTTGGACTTCAGTTACTTGCCTTCTGCTTGACGCTTTTTCATTTTCTGCCAATTAACAAAACCGTATAGATCATTTGCAAAGAATGCAGCAAAACATACAACAACCGAAACATATCGAATATCGTACATACTTGCCAATCCCCATAGGATGATCAAAACAATATCGTTGGAAGCGTATGCCAATGCAAAATACGGACTTCTCCTGTACGAAAGATACACCGCAAGAAAGCTCGTTGTAACAGATATTGTACTGGGCACAAGATTGGCTGTATTGAAGTACGCCAGGATAAAGTAGAACAGAACGGTAATTCCCGCGGTCATGACCCACATCCATCCTGTTTCATGTTTGCCGATCCCATTTACTTTCACCTCTGCTTTATTCCCGTTGTAAGGATTTTTCAACCATGATATCAGGGCAAAAATCGACATGGGCATCGTCATACCGAGGTAAGTGACCATTTCCCCATAGTAGGAAAAAGTGCAGGAAATAATCCCGTACAGCAAACTAAAAATAACCATAAGGAATTGACCGAAGGGATTCCCTTTGGCATTGAAAATGAGCGATGTTACACCAACCAATGATGCAGCCAAGGTCAAATAGTTTTCTTTGTCAAAGATACAAAAAAACAAAACAATGAGGACAGCCGATGAGAACCAGAGAACAATTTCAGACTTCGAGAAATACTCTAACTTATCTTTCAATTTATGCATAACGATCTCCAAAAACAAGCATCCGTATACACATCTTCCAAGACCTAACGATGTGCATACGAATGCTTTGCATTCACTACCCGGTGGCAGTTATTCAATATTTGTTTGTATTATGCCGCCTGTACGCGGAACATCCCGACTCCCCGAATTATTTCAAAAAACCGAAGGAAGAAATAATCGGCGGTTCCTTCGCTTTGCCCATACAAACGTTGACAAAGCCAATGATATTGAGAACAAACAGTACAATAGCTACTGCTGCCACCGCAATCACTCCGAGAATGGGGATAAGCAGTAAGAACGGAGAAACAAACGCGAACAGGATGCTGCAAATCTGAATCTTCAAAGCCTGACGGACGTGGAATCCCGCATAGGCAGAGGTCCCTGCCGCAAGAAGGGTAATGACGATTCCAACCCAACTCATCAGGTACGGAATCATGGCCAGAACCTTGTTGTCGGATATATCTTTTTTGTCAAATTCAGCGGTATGGTCGGTAGAATCCGCCATTTTCTGAGCCTGTACATCCACATAAGTCAACGGTTCGCCGCACTGGGGACAGTTGTTGGCATCATCCGAAAAAGACAAATTGCACTTGTGACAAATTTTCATCTCATTCCCTCCATTCTTTTTTGTTTTAAGCAAAGAATACGTCTTCGCCCTTTTCCGACGAACGGTAGATAGCGCGAATCAGCTCAACAGCCTTTCTTGCCTCGTAACCGTCCACTTCCGCATTCTCCCCTGCCTTGAAGGAAGCGAGAATGTTCTCGAACTGGATTCTGTGGTAAGTGGAATCGAACGCCATGGGATCGGACGCTCTTGCGTTATCCACACCGTCAGCCATATACTGCACCGCTTCTGCATCCATGGGATCCTCATCGATAAACTTCCATGCGGTAATGGTACCGTCGGAAATAATGGCTGTTCCCCGTTCGCCTGTAATCTCGATTCTTGCGGGGAAGCCGGGATACATGGATGTGCCGCACATTGCGGTTCCGATTGCACCGGACTTGAACTTGAAGATTGCCGTTGCGGTGTCCTCGGTTTCAATTCCCTTGTGCAGAAGAGTTGCGGTGTAGCCGCGAAGGGATTCCACGGGGCCTGCGAACCAAAGGAGCATGTCCAGATAGTGGATACTCTGGTTCATCAAGGCTCCGCCGCCGTCAATCGCCCATGTGCCGCGCCAGTTGGAATTGCTGTAGTACTCGGGAGTACGGTACCACGGAACAAATGCGTTTGCGGCAATGATCTTACCGAAACGGCCTTCCTCGATGGCACGCTTCATGAACAGGCTTCCCTCGCGGTAGCGGTTGTTGAACACGCACGCCAGCTTCACGCCGTTCTTCTCGCAGGCTTCGATGATCTCGTCGATCTTTTCTACGGTAACATCCAGGGGCTTTTCCGCAATCACGTTCTTCCCCGCATTTGCCGCATCGATGGCAATGTCACGGTGGAGGCCGCTTGGAGTACAGATGCTGACGATATCGATATCGTCTCTCTTGAGAAGCTCTCTGTAGTCCGCGTAGCCGGGAACGCCCAGAGTCTCCCCTACCTTTGCAGCAACCGCAGCCACAGCATCGGACACGGCACGGATTTCCACGCCGTCAATCTTCTGAAACGCATCGATATGCAGCCTTGAGATGGCACCGCAGCCGATAATGCCTATACCTAATGCCATTTCAACACCTCATTATAATGTCTTCAGATAAGCCAGATTGTTCTGGAGCTTTGTTACAGTATCTTCTACATTGGAGAAGTCTTCTACGGAAACAAATCCGTCGTATCCTACGTCACGGAGAACCTGCAGGAGCTTTCCGAGGTCTGCGTAACCCTTCCAGAACTGTGCGAAGGTGGGTTCGTACTTTTCAACGCCGGTTTCGGAGGTTTCGGTCAGCTTCCAGATGCTGTTCTTTACGTGAACGTGGTTCAGGTGCTTGCCGAGAAGCTCGATACCCATGCGGTAGTTTTCAAAGCCTTCGTAAACCATGTTGCCGGGGTCGAAGAGAACGCCAACGTATCTGGGGTCGCAGTCACAAACCAGACGGTAAGCCGCAGACGCGCTGGGGATGATGTTGCCCATGTGTGTTTCGATGTTCACCGCAACACCGTGCTTTTCCGCCAGCTTTTCCACAACCTTCAGCTGTTCCTTGGTGCGGTTGAATACGACGTTGTAGTTTTCCTTTTCGTCGTATTCGGGAGCGTTGATACGGATCTTGGGGCAGCCCATGATCTTTGCCGCTCTCATAACGCGCTCGATTTCCTCGGGCTGGTCAACGTAGAGATAGGTTGCCAGGTTGCAGATACCGAGACCTGCTTCGTCGCACATTGCCTTTACCTTTGCCGCATCCTCTTCGATGGTTGCGATGTCCAGGCAGCTCTTGTTGTAGGTCCAGTAACGCCATTCGAAAGTATAATCCTCGGGCTTTTCTGCGGGGCAGGGTTCGGAAACTCTCCATTCGATGCCGTCGTAGCCCATATCCTTCATAACCTTGATGGTTTCCGCAACGTCATATTCGGGCAGACATACACTGAAAACACTGAATTTCATATTCATATTACCTCATTTAAATATTTCATGATATGACAGCCGCCCTTCGACAGCTGTCATATCATTTTTATGCTTTACGCGTAAAGGTTAGCTTCAACCTTTTCGATTGCCTTGATGATATCGTTTACGTCAGCCTCGGTGTAGAGGGGACCAAGGGAGATTGCGATGTTTCTTGCAAGGATATCGTCGGTTACGGGGCAAGCGTTTTCGTCGAATACTACGTTTTCGCCTGCGCAGCCCTTTCCGAAGGGAGCCATTGCGGGATGTGCCATCTTGCGGCTCTTGATGGGATATTCGTGGAGCATGTTGCAGCAAGCGGAAGCGGCACCAACGTTGATACCTTCTGCCAGCATGCATTCCTTGAAGCGGTCTGCCTCAGCAGCGGTGGGGAACATCATGAATACTGCCATACCGCAGTCGCCTTCGGTGTAGCGGATCTTGAAGTTCTTGCTGTCTGCGAAGCGTTCGCGGATCATCTTGTGAGACTTGCGGCAGTTTGCAAGGATGGTTTCCATCTTGCTGAACTGAGCGCAGAGGAATGCACCGGTCAGTTCGCTCATTCTGAACTGAAGACCTGCGAAGCAGTACTTTTCGTCGTCGAGGAGTTCCTTGTTTGTGATCTGTTCTGCGAAATGCTCACGGATCATACCGAGGTCGTGGAAACGAACAGCTCTTGCGAAGTATTCTTCGTTGTCCATCATGATCACACCGCCGTCACCGGAGGTGAGAACCTTGTGCATCTGGAAGCTGCTGATTGCGATGTCGCCGAATGTGCCGAGGAGCTTATCTCCGCAGCGGCCGCCCATAGCCTGTGCACAGTCTTCGATGATCTTGATATCGTGTTCCTTTGCGATTCTTACGATTTCTTCCATCTTTGCAGCGCCGCCCTGGAAGTCAACAACGATAACAGCCTTGGTATTGGGTGTGATCTTCTTCTCAAAATCGTAGGGATCGAGGTCAAGGGTTTCGTCGATTTCAGCGAATACGGGAGTAATACCCATGTTTACGAGAGCCATGTAGTCGGAGAACCATGTGAATGCGCTGAGAATAACTTCATCGCCGGGGCCAAGGCCGAGAGCAACCATTGCACAAACAAGAGCTGCAGAACCGCTGGATACGCCGAGAACGAACTTTCTGCCGTAGTATTCACGGAGACTCTTTTCGAAGTTGTTTACCTTTGTGGGGTTGCCGAGACCGTAATGTCTGAAGGGGCTCTTTTCAGAAACAACGTCTGCCAGTTCCTTCAGTTCTGTGTTGTCGATGACGGATCCTCCGAGGAAGTTAGAGGGGAATTCGGTGGTGCGGACGGGTGTACCGCCGTTGATAGCAAGCTTTTCCATAGTAATAAATCCTCCTATGAGATAAATAATATTAGTATTTTTTATTTTTTACTCCCAATCTTACTTCAGAAGATTACGGAAGTTATTAATAACGTAAAACGTCTGGTAGTTTGCGTCGTGGAAGTTGTGTGCGCCGTTTGTTGCGGTGCGAACCTGCAGAAGAATATCTTCTCCGTCGAAAATGAAGGAAGGATACTGATAGCCGACTTCGAAAATCTGCTCGTTTCTTGCGTCGATGATATCGGAAACAACCTCCCAGTTCTCTGCATCCTTGGAGCAGAGGAGAGAAAGGATGTTTCTCTGCTGATAACGCTCGTTGGATGTGGGGATATTGCCGATGGCGATGTAATAACCGCTTACCTCATCATACTGAAGCATAAACTTGCTTCGGTAGCCGCAGGGCATGGAGATGATCTTGTGGAGCGTCAGCTCTCCGTCAGGGTCTTCCGTATTCACCTTCAGGGAAACTGCCTTACCGTTCAGCAGTCCTGTACCGTCTGCATCCACCCGGTAGAGAACGCAAAGGTCTCCGTCGGGTGTAACGTAGGGGTTGCCTTCAATGAGGCATTCCATCCGTACTCCGGGCATATGAAGCATATCGGTCTCCGCCTGATAAGGCTTGGTTGCATGCCAGTTTGCGGGATCGAGAAGGTCCCCATCTGCATCTGCGGACAGCATGCAGGGCATACGACCGATTTCACGACCCGCAAATTCTGCGGAAACGTAGATTCTTCCCTTGTGAACCAGAACAGGCATGGGAGACTGCTCAAATCCGCCGCCGCCAACGGTACACGCACCGGCAAAGAGATGCACGGGAGCTGTCCAGCTTTCGCCTTCGTCATCGGATGCGCCGATGACCATGTCACCGAACTCTGCGGAAACGCCGATCATGTACAGTCGGTCGTTATGCAGGAACATTTTGCCCCAGAACAGGGGATAAATGTCGCACACGTAATGCCATGTTTCGCCTCTGTCCTCGGACTTGAACAGAAGGCTCAGATTATTGGGGCCGCCCCCCTTGTAAACGTCCATGGACGCAAGGAGCTTGCCCGAGGGGAGCTTGATGAGGCAGGGGCTGCAAAGCGCTCTGCCGGAGAAATCGTACCGTTCGTCGTTAGGGTGGGTATAGTTGATAACCGTACCCTGAATCGGAGCGGGCTTGAAATAGCGGCTCTGTCCCTTTTCGCCGTCCATACGGTTGACGCGAACCTCATAATCTCTCCAAGGAGTGAGACCTGTGATAGTGGTTTCGTATCCCTTCACCTCACGTCTCATCCAATCGTCATTGGTGTACCAAGCTCTCCATTCCACCACGTATTCACCCTCGTTCTTGGGGTCAAGCCATTCGAGGGTCAGCGTGGTTTCAAGAGGAGCAAGGCGGGTAATGCTGATGGCGGTAAAATCCTCCGTCAGCAGTCGGTAGGGTCTTTCGTCCCAGCGTGTTTTTCCTCTCATTTGATTACCTCACGAAATCGAATTGATCGAAAAGGCTGCTTACGGATGGTTTATTCGCCAAACATAACTTCCTTCATGTTGTTGAGGACAAGTCTGCCCTGGGCAAGGATGAAGTCATGCTCGTTGGCAAGAGAGATCATGTCAACGCCTCTGTCACGCCACTTTGCGATCACTTCCTTGGGGCACATACCGTAGGAAACACCCACGGGCTTTCCTGCAGCGTGAACGGTAGCGATGATCTTTTCGATAAGAGCAACCACTTCGGGATCGTCCACCTTGCCCATCTTGCCGATGGAAGCGGAAAGGTCCATGGGACCGATGATGTAAGCATCGATATCCTCGATGGTTACAATACGGTCAAGGTCATTGACAGCGTCAACGTGCTCGATCTGGATGATACGCATGATGTCTTCATCCGCATTCTTCAGATATTCGTCAAGGGGCATGGAGCCGTACATGGTTGCATGACGGGGACCGTAGCCACGGGTACCTCTGGGGGGATACATCATGCCCTTTACCGCCATCAGCGCTTCCTCATAGGAGTTAACCATGGGAACGATGATACCGCCGGGACCCATTTCCAGAATGGGCTTCATTCTGACGGGATCGTTCCACGGAACACGAACCAGAGTGGTTACGTCCCATGCACGGGCAGCCATCAGGTGATATTCCACCTGCTCTAAGCTGATGGAGGTGTGTTCGGTGTCCAGCCACAGATAGTCGTAGCCAAGGCTTGCGATCAGGTCTGTGGTCTGATAGTTATTGAGCTGAATGTGGGTACCGAGGACTTTTTCGCCTCTCTTGATTTTTTCTTTCAGTTTGTTCATTTCAGTTTACCTCTGTATGGAATAAAATTCATTACTTTTCCAGAAGATTGAGGGCGTTTCCTCTTGAAATCTTCTCGTAAGCAGTATAGGAAATCTTGCCCTTCAGCATCGCGTCGTCAAGGAAGGTGGAAAGATCCAGCATGTCGTTGTCGAAGTCATCGGTGGAGCAGATATCGGTACCGAAGTAGAGCTGATCCTGGAATTCTTCAAGGAAATTGTAGCCGAATTCGGGGTCACGCATGATGGCGTTGCAGCCGGAACCTGCGGAAAGGTCGCCGCACAGGTTGGGGTACTTACGGAGCAGTTCGGGAATCCGTCCGCCGGGAGCAATCTTGCCTGTGGGATAGCCGTTTCTTTCTTCCAGTGTGCAGGGCGCGATTTCTGCCCAGAACTTCTGGCTGTGACCGAAGAACTTCAGCTTGGGGAACATGCCCAGTACCTTTTCAAGACGGGGGAAACCGAGCTCGTCAACCAGACCGTAGTCACCGCCCATGTTGCCTACGTGGAATACGATAGGCATATCGCAAAGCTCGCAATGCTTGTAGAGGTTGAGCATAAAGGGAACGTCAAAATAGCGGTTTTCGCTCAGTTCGCCTACACCGCGGCAGCCGAACTGCTTGTACTGGTTCAGGTAGTAGGAAAGGTTGGTGTCGGGAGAGTTGTCGGAAACGCAGGGAGAGAGCTGGACGTACCACCAGCCGAAGGTTTCGGGGTAGTCCTTGACCATCTGCCATGCTTCTCTGGGGGAAAGGATATCTTCCGCTCCGGGGGGATTGGCTCCGTCGGGGAGAAGGACACCCTTTTCGATGTTGTGCTCGTCATACATCTTTCTTACCATGGAAGGCAGAGGGAATCCATCCCCTGTCTGACGGCGGATCATAATTTCGGGAACTGCGTGAACGTGAATGTCAATCTTAGGCAATACTTTCATGGAAATACTCCTTTAAATCTTGAGATCAAGAAGCTTGATGGCGTTCTTGTGAGAAATCTTGTCGAATACTTCCTGGCTGATTCTGCCTTCTGCCAGCCATGTCTTCATGAGGTCCATCAGCGGCAGGGGAGTTTCATAGGTAAGGATATCGGTACCGTAGTACAGTCTGTCCTGGAACTCGGTCATGAACTTTGCGCCGTAATCGGGGTCACGGGAGAATGCGTTGCATGCGGTGAAGTCGGAAAGGTCACCGAGAAGGTTGGGATAACGGCGGAACAGCTTGGGAACAACGCCTTCGTCCACGATCTTGGTATCGGGCATTCTGCCAACCTGATCGCCTGTGTGACGGAATACAAATCCGCGTTCTGCGGGGGTTTCCAGACGTGCGATTTCAGACCAGAATACGGGACCGTGACCGAGAATCAGCAGATTCGGGAACTTCTGCAGAGTGTGTTCCAGCTGAGGAAGACCGGGGTCGTCATAAAGACCGAAGTCGCCGCCAACCTGGTCAGAGCCATCGAAGGTTACGGGAAGTCCAACAGCTTCCGCGTGCTTGAACAGGTTCTGAACCATAGGATCCATAACGGGAACGTTCAGCATAACCTCACCGAGACCCTTACATCCCTTATCCTTGTAGTAACGAAGGAGATAATCGAGAGGTGCGTCTGCAGAGTTGGTCAGCGCACGGGGGTCGATGTTGCAGAAGGGGATAAAACGGGTGGGGTACTTCTCTGCCATATCGAGAATATCTTCGTTTGCCTGGGGCATGTAGATTTCGGGGTTAACGATCGGCAGCAGACAACCCATATCGATGCCCATTTCGTCATAGCGCTTCAGAACTTCTTCCGCTGTGCTGAACTTTACAAGGAAAGGAAGGGGCAGTTCAACGGGCTTGCGGTACGCATGAGCGTGAATATCAATAAACATAGGAAAAATCCTCCTTATAGGGAATAAATTTTTTATAATTTATGTAACGAGAATCGGAATTCTCAGATCATTTTCTTGATTTTTTCTTCCGTAGCAGCAGCGGTTGCCTTATCAAGGAGACCAAAGGTCATCTTCATTTCCTTGGAAGCACCGGGAGCAAGACGTTCAACCTGTCCGGTCTTTCTCGCGTGGTTCATGCCGAGATGCTCTGCTGTGGAAGGAAGGAGCATACCGAGGGCATCTTCGTCGCCGGTTCTTGCGATCCAGCGGATACCAACGGGAAGCTCTGCGGTTCTGTAGTTCACGTAGTACGCTGTTTCGTCGGGAAGAACTGCCATGCAGTGTGCATAGCCGGTCTCGTCCGCCTTATTGCTGACGCGGAATACCACC
>JAZQUQ010000153.1:0-2049 GCA_045631365.1 Eubacteriales bacterium
GCGGATGGCGTAATACACCAATCCAAAGAGAACGGGAATCACCATAGCCGAGAGCATGGCGAACATCACAGGCATCCCCTGTTTTACGGGAACCGTCGCATTCAGCCACTTGAAATTGGGCATCAGAAGATTGTAAACCAAGCCGAGCATCCCCATCATCGCTGCCGATTCCAAGGAAAGAAGGGCAATCAACAGGGTTTCGGGAATGGTGCAGCCCATCACCAACGCAATCACAGCCCCCGACGCCGTACTTGCCGTTCCCGTGAGAACCATATGAAGCTTCAGCTTGCCGAGAAGTACGTCCCGACCGGAGATGGGAAGCACACGCATCACCCACAGATGCTTCCCCTCAAGGGAAACGGAAGGTGCGGTAAAGCACGCCATACCGTTCATCATACAAACAAAGGCGGGAACCACCAAAGGATAATAATCCGTAATCCACGGATACACCGCAAGCAGAGGCTCGATTTTTTCCTTCGTAAAGGGAAGAGCTGCCGCCGCAAAAACAAGGAAAATCACCCCAAGGCCCGTATTGGTCAGATACACCGGACAGGTCAGAAGCCTCCGCAGCTCCTTACGGAATACCGTGTCGGAAGGAGAACGACGGCGGAAGCTTTTTTCGCTGACCGCCCCCTTCTTTTGCGATACCCCCACCGACGAAACCGCCGCCGTCTTCAGGAAGGTACGGGAAAGGAAGAGACAAACCACGGCAAAAATCACCGCAGCACCGAGAATCAGAAGGAAACTGTGGAGAAGCTCACCCGTACACGCCAGTCCGATGGAGTGAATGGGAGCCGCCCACATCCGAATGGCATCCGCCACCCCCTCGCCGTTGGAAATCAGATAGGAAATAATGTCCCCCACCTTGGAATAGAGGGAAAAATACACCGCGAGAAACAGAACGGAAAACACCATGGTTCCAACCGCCTTGTTCTTCACCCGACGGAGCATCCGATGGAGGAGGTACCCGAGAACACAGGAAATCGCCTGTGCGGTAAGGGTCACAGCAGCCACCGACGCAAGGACACCCACCCATTGAGAGATCGTCATAGCACCGATACGGAAAAGATAAACCCCCACCGCGGGAACCGTAATCATCAAAACCGTAAGGAGAGAGGTTGCAATCAACACCGCCATTCGGCTGAGCAAAATCGCCGCAGGCGGGATCGGCATCGAGAGAAGCAGATCGTTGTCCGTAGCGTTATAGAGCTGATTCTGAGACATAAACGCCGAGAAAATCACCGTCATCGCCAACGACAGAATGCCGCAGACGGAAAAATACAGTCCCGTCATCCCCACCGTGCAGAAAACGGAGAGCGAATCCCACATCATCACCAGCAGAAACTCATACACCGCCGCCACGTACAAAAGGAGAACGGCAAAAAGGATGGGCTTTCCCTTGGATTTCTTTCCGGGCATGCTTTTGTCAAAATTGCGGACCAAAGCCTTGAAGCGGATGGCGATCAGCGTTCCGAGAAGATTGTTTTTCATCGTGTCCTCCCGTTATTCCTTGGAATCCGCCAGCTCAAGGAACACTTCCTCAAGGGAAGAATCCCCCGTCACCTCATCCATGGTACCGTTTTTGAGGAGCTTTCCCCCCTTGATCACCGCAATCTTGTGGCACAGCTTCTCCGCCACCTCCAAAACGTGAGTGGAGAAGAAAATGGATCCCCCCGCCTCGCAATGCTCACGCATAATGGTCTTCAGCTTGTGTGCCGCCGAAGGATCAAGCCCCACAAAGGGTTCGTCCATGATAATCAGCTTGGGATTGTGAATCAGGGCGGAGATCACGGCAATCTTCTGCCGCATACCGTGAGAGCAGGTGGAAATCGGTTGGGCGTACGCCTCCGCAATCCCCAGCATTTCCCCGTACCGTTCCATCCGTTCCTTTCGATCCTCCGCGGAAACGCCGTAAACGTCTGCCACAAAATTCAGATATTCATATCCGGTGAGGAAGTCGTACATATCCGGGTTGTCGGGGATGTAGGCGGTCATCCGCTTGCAGGCGAGAGGCTCCTTCCGAGCGGAATGCCCGTCGATGGTGATCTC
>JAZQUQ010000154.1:0-7204 GCA_045631365.1 Eubacteriales bacterium
GGGGGGTATGGGGGGAACTTTTTGCAAAAAGTTCCCCCCTGTAATCAGAAATCGATTCTTTCTGCGATGTAGCTTTCCAGCTCAGCGATCGGGATTCTTACCTGTTCCATGGAGTCACGTTCACGAACGGTTACGCAGCCGTCTTCCTTGGACTCGAAGTCGTAGGTAATGCAGAAGGGTGTACCGATCTCGTCCTGGCGGCGGTATCTCTTACCGATGGAGCCTGCTTCGTCGAAATCAACAGCGAACTTCTTCGCCAGCTTGTTGTAGATTTCGCTTGCGTCGTCAGACAGCTTCTTGGAAAGAGGCAGAATGGCAGCCTTTACGGGAGCGAGGGCAGGATGGAGGTGGAGAACTACTCTCACATCGTTCTTTTCCGCGTCAACCACTTCCTCATCGTAAGCGTCGCAAAGGAATGCGAGGGTTACGCGGTCTGCACCGAGGGAAGGTTCAACAACATAAGGAATGTACTTTTCGTTGGTTTCGGGATCGAAGAATTCCATGGATTCGCCGGAAGTCTTCTGGTGCTGGGTAAGGTCGTAGTCGGTTCTGTCCGCAATACCCCACAGCTCGCCCCATCCAAAGGGGAACAGGAATTCAAAGTCTGTAGTACCCTTGGAGTAGAAGCAAAGTTCTTCGGGAGAATGGTCACGGAGACGGAGGTTTTCCTTGGTCATACCGAGAGCATACAGCCATTCCGCGCAGAAGTTTCTCCAGTAGTTGAACCATTCAAGGTCGGTACCGGGCTTGCAGAAGAATTCAAGCTCCATCTGCTCGAACTCACGGGTTCTGAATACGAAGTTACCGGGAGTGATTTCGTTACGGAAGGACTTACCGATCTGGCAGATACCGAAGGGCATCTTCTTTCTTGTGGTTCTTGCCACGTTCTTGAAGTTAACGAAAATACCCTGAGCGGTTTCGGGACGGAGGTAAACGGTATTGGAGCTTTCTTCGGTTACACCGATGAAGGTCTTGAACATCAGATTGAACTTACGGATGGAGGTAAAGTCACCGCTGCCGCAATCGGGACATACGATGTGGTTTTCCTTGATGTATGCGCTCATTTCATCGTCGGTCCAGCCGGCGGGATTTACGTCCAGCTTGTTCTGGAATGCGTAGTCTTCGATGAGCTTGTCCGCTCTGTGACGGCTCTTACATACCTTACAGTCCATAAGGGGGTCGGAGAATCCGCCCAGGTGACCGGAAGCCACCCATGCCTGGGGATTCATGATGATGGCGCTGTCCAGACCTACGTTGTAGGGGCATTCGGTAACGAACTTCTTCCACCAAGCCTTCTTTACGTTGTTCTTGAACTCAACGCCGAGAGGGCCGTAGTCCCAAGAATTGGAAAGACCACCGTAGATCTCACTTCCTGCGTAGATGAAGCCTCTGTTTTTGCAGAGAGCAACAATTTTGTCCATTGTCTTTTCGCTGTTTGCCATGCGTGCCATAATGTTTGATTCCTTTCGATTGTTTATATCATATTTTTTATTGCAAATGGTTCGGATGCACGGAAGGAGTCTTACTGCTCTCCCGATGCATTCTTTTGGGGTCGGATCATAAAGAACGTGGGAAGACCCGTTTTGGTATTCAAATCAAAATACGCACCGTGATCCTCGGTTTTACTTACGTAATTGCCGGGATAGGATACCGTAACCTGATCAAACAGGGAAATCGCCTTCAGTACACCACCGATTTTCTCAAGATCTGCCGCGGTAAAACGGGTTTCAAGAATCGGGGTATCCGGTTCAAAGAGATACACGGTCTCGGGAGCATCCTCATCGGTGTCTCCTTCTGCCGTTTCTTCCGATTCCTCGGTTTCGGGTGATTCTGTTTCGGGTGCCTCGGTTTCAGCAGGAACGATTTCCGCTTCTTCCGTCTCCTCCCACGGGAGGACTTCCCCTTCCGCAGAACCGCTTTCGCTCTCCGCTGTGGTTTCGTCCTTCTCGATCGTGTCCCATTCCGACTCCTTGAGAGTCAGCAGGGAAACAAGAAACTTTAACGCGCTTTCGTCCATTCCGCCAAGCTTTGTCAGATACTGCCGAACCGCATCAACGGTGTAGGACTCCTTCGCATTGATGTCTGCCATGGAACGCTCGGAAAGGCTTGCAAGGATGAACGCACTTTCCTCGTCCAATTCAACGGTACCCGCACTCAGCGCAAAGGTGTTGGGAATGCGTTCCACCGTTGTTTTGCCGTGCTTATCCACCGACTCGAGAACGGTTTCGCTCTGTGTGGTGTACTGTTTTCCGTCAAAGTAGATATCCTTTGTAAGATTCACGTTTACCGCACCGAGGAAGGAAACAATCTCATCCAGATTATAGCCGTTCAGCGTCATCTGATAATCGGGCATGATTCCCGTCAATGCGTGAATATGCTCCGTCAGCACACTCGCTCCGTAATAGGAATAGGCATCTCCCAGAGTATGGTAGCCTGCGGGAGTGTAGAGTCTGCTCTCGGGCGAAAAATAGGTGTATGTATATTGCTCTCTCTCTTTATCGGCGCACACCAGCACGATGGCGGATGCGGTTACGGAACGGTAATCGGCGGAGAGATATCCGAGTTTTCCGTAAGGATCCTCATTTTTCTCTTCGTCACCCGAGTCATCGGAACGGACGGCAGCGGGCATGTAATCCCCGTAAAGATCGGGGCGATAATCCGTAATAACCAAAAGAAAACTGAAGCTTTCCCCTTCAATCAGATCATCGGGATTTACGGGAGTACCGGGTTCGTCTCCCTCCTCAGCACCGGAATGGTCATCTTTCTCAATAATGCTGTTCAGCTGTTCTTTTTCGCTGGTCAGGATACTGTGCATGGTATTGGTCACAAAAGAAACTGCAAAATACGCGCCAACACCGAATATCGCAAGAGCAATCAGCAGGGTAACAAAAAAATTCTTAAATGCGGAAAGCATCTTTTCCTCCCCTCTTTCTCTCTGTATCTATCTTAATTATTATACTACATTTTCTGCGGCAATTCAATAGTGAATTTGTACTGTTTTTCACCCGAATATAGGCGTTCCTCTGTCAACACGCAAAAATCTCCGTCCGATTGAAGGATTTCTTTAAAGTACGAACAAAAAACGAAGCCTTTTCACAGCAAACGGGTAAAACAGGACAATACCCCAAAGCCGGACTCTGACTTTGCGGTATTGTCGATCATTCATTATTTTTTTGTGTCCTGTGCGGATTTTCCCGTCTTCGTTTTTTTGACATCGATGAAGCCGAAAATCCGCTTGTTCTTCAGACCGATGTAGTAACCGAAGGAGGTTACAAGAACGGCGGGAAGCACGTGAAGCAGGTGCGCGATGGGATTATAGGGGGAATACGTCTGAATCAGACCGATGTACATGGCGTTCCAGATCAGGGAGCCGGTCTTTGCGCCGTTGTGGAGAGCGTTTGCCCAGCCGTAGCCGAATGCACCGTTTTCACCGAAGATGTATCCCACGTTGACGAGAATTCCGAGAACGATACTGGGGATATTGGCAATGAGCGACACCCACAAGCCGGTAAGGGGTTTATAGGGGGCACGGCCGCCGTCCACACGGATTCGGTCCTGTCCGCCTCGTTCCCAAATGACGTTGTAGAGCAAGAACATATAAAAAGTGACTGCGAAAATGCTGGCAAAAACCATCAGCCATGGGGTTCTGGTAGCGGAAGCCGTGATCATAAAGCCCATGAACGCCGCACCGAACTGGTTCAGCATCAGCTTGGTGATAATGCGTGAATTTTCTCTCAAAAACTCTCTCATACTGATGTATCCTTTCTCAAAAAGAAGCTTTCACTTGAAATATTGCCGTATTATAGCATGATTTTGTTACGGCAATATGTTTTTAAACGGAATGAACTGTATATTTTTCATGTCAAGTATGGGAATCTCTTCTTTCTCAACCGCAGATTTCGGGCGAAAAGTTTACAATTCATCCACTAAAACCGATTTTTTTCAAGTATAATTAAAGGTGCTGAATAATTTCGATGAGGTATTGCCATGGTTGATAAAGATTTTCTCAATGATTTTCCCCAACTGATACGGGAATTTGCCGCCTATAAGCTGACCATTCAGGGCTGCTCGGACAAAACCGTCAACGAATACCTGCTTGATTTGCGAACCTTTTGCCGCTATCTCATTGCGGAAGCGGAGGAGATTGACAAAAGCGGACCGGAGTTTGAGAAAATCTCCTTTACCCATCTGGATGCCGACTTTTTTGAAGGGATCACCACGGGGCAGATTTACGAATTCCTCTATTACACGGACAAGGAACGAGGAAACGAAAACCGCGCCAAGGCGAGAAAGCTCTCCGCCATCAAATCCTTTTATAAGTATCTGACCGTAAAGAAAAAGCTGTTCGACAACAATCCCGCCATTACCATTGAAACGCCCAAACAGAAAAAACAGCTCCCCAAGCATCTGACCGTGGAGGAATGCATCACCCTTCTGAACGCAGTGCGGACCGATCCCGAATCCAAAACCAAGGAGCGGGACTACACCATTCTGACCCTGTTTCTCAACTGCGGAATGCGTCTTTCGGAACTGGTGGGGATCAGCCTTCCCGACCTTGATCCCGAGCTTCGCTCCCTCCGAGTCCTCGGAAAAGGCTCCAAAGAACGGATCATCTATCTGAACGACGCCTGCCGCGATGCTCTCGGAATGTACCTCCCCATCCGCCGCGCCACGCTGACCAAAGGGGACAACGCTCTGTTCCTTTCCTCCCGTGCCCAACGGATCAGTGTGAAAACCGTTCAATGGATGGTTTACAAGTATCTGAAAGCAGCGGGCCTTGAAAACCGCCGTTTTTCCACCCACAAGCTCCGTCACACCGCCGCGACCCTGATGTATCAATCGGGAAAAGTGGATATCCGTGTGCTGAAGGATATTCTCGGCCATGAGCAGCTGAACACAACCCAGATCTACGCCCATATTTCCAACGCAAGTATGGAGGAGGCCATGCAGAATAACCCTCTTTCCGACGTGAAGGCACCCCGCCCCATCCCTCCTGTCAGCGGAGATGAGGAAGAAAACTGATTTTAACGCTCTAAAGTGCTTTTCCGGTACTTTTCTGTGTTTTTGCATGAAACATAAAGAAAAACGTGCAACAACTTCGGAAAGTTGTGTTATATCCATATTGACATTTTTTTCATTGTGGGGTATAATATAAGATGTATTATGAATAACTTTGCGAAAAAAACAAAATCAAACCTTAGAGGAGGTTGTTTCATGAAGAAACTCACAGCTCTGCTGCTTGCAATGCTGATGCTCGCATCATCCGCAGCATGTGCAAAAACGGGATCCGGCGACGAAACCAAACAGAGAGAAACCGCTGCTCCCATCGACACAACCGGCATTGACTTGGACACTCTCAGCGACTACGAACGCCGCCAGCTTATTTCCGACGGTCTTCCCATCGAGGACTGGAACAACAGAAGCTTCCGCGTTATGACCTACGACACCAAGTACGGTGACGCTTCCTACGAAATCCGTTCCGAAGACGAAACCGGTGACGGCTGCAACGACGCAATCTACAAGAGAAACATCAACATTGAAGATCGCTTCAAGGTTAAGATCAAGTGCGAGACAGACCCCGAACCCTGGATCACCATCAATCACCTTGTAACCGCAGGTACCGACGACTTCGAGCTGTACGGTATGTACAACTTCATCGTTTACAACCCCATCAACAACAAGTCCGCCCTCAACTGGCTTGAGGTTCCCCACGTAGACCACACCAAGCCTTGGCACAACGCCCTTGCAAACAGCAACGCAACCCTGAACGGCAAGCTCTACTCCATGTGTTCTGACCTTGCCATCAGCTCCATGACCTTTACATACGGCATTTTCTTCAACATTCAAATGGCAACCGACAACGGTTGGGAATCCAGAAAGCTTTACGACCTGGTTTACGACGGCGAATGGACCATCGATAAGATGATTCAGATCACCACCAACATGTACCAGAACGTAAACGGTAACGATACCTACGACGCAGAAGACATCTACGGCTTCGGCTACTATGTATCCAACCCTGCAGACGTATGGCTTGCTGCATTCGACCAGCCCATCTGTCAGATCAAGGACGGCAAGGAAATCGAAGTAACCTTCATGAGCGAAAAGACCGTTGCAATCCTCGATAAGCTCCGTGATTACCATCAGAA
Organism: Eubacteriales bacterium; assembly: GCA_045631365.1. GTDB lineage: Bacteria > Bacillota > Clostridia > Oscillospirales > CAG-272 > UMGS1696. The sequence goes on from JAZQUQ010000154.1 coordinate 6,150, forward strand.
CAACCCCGGCTTCCGTAAGCTGACTCAGGGCACCGGCAACGTTCAGTACGACGAAGAAATGCTCTTTGTCAACAAGAAGCTGGTTATGGCTCCCCTCCGCTTCTATGCCGCATACAACACTCTGCCCCAGATGGACTCCGATTACTCCATCCTTCCCTTCCCCAAGTGGGACGAATCTCAGGACAGATACTATACCAACGCGGATGACAAGTTCACAACCTTCGTTATCCCCACCACAGCGTATAAGAGTCTTGATTTCATCGGTATGATCTACGAAGCTCTCTGTGCAGAAAGCTACAAGAAGGTTTACCCCGTATACTATGATGAAGCGCTGAAGGGAAGATATTCCGCAGAACCCGAAACCGCTGAAATGATCGACCTGATCATGACCGGCCGTAACTTCGACTTCTCCTTCCAGTTCGGTCAGTCCTACTTCATGAACCTGCCTTATCTCATGAGAGATATGCTCTACAACAACAAGAGCAACTTGAGCTCCGAATACCGTAAGATCTCCAAGACTCTCCCCAAGACCCTCGCAAGAGAGCTTTACCCCCTCTACGGTCTCGAAGTAGAAGAATAATTGAACCAAAAACAGGCGTGCCGCCTTTCCTCAAAGGATAATGACGGCACGCCGTTTTTTTCACAAACTGATTCCGTTGATCAGATCATAAAAGCAGTCGTCCCGATCCGGCACGTCGATTCTGACCCCTTCGATCCGCAAAAAACGAATCCGCTGGTATCGGTAGGTATCGAGAGGTCGGTCGAAGGAATCGTCGGAATGGGCTGCCACCAGATACATTCCGTCCTCCTCTCCCGTCACAAGGAGGGTGTGGTAAAAGCTGCCGTCGCTTCTGCCAAGCTGTATTACGTCCCCACGTCCAGTTCCCCCGCCCCAACCTCACGGGCAAAGGGACCCACGCCTTCGTTGGTGGTCATAAAATTATAAAAAAACTCCACCCCTGTCCACGATGCGGTGCGGTTGGCAGAACCCATGTAGTACCAGCCGTACACCGGGGTAAAGTTCATTTGACAGCTCCCCGCATAGACGCATTGGG
>JAZQUQ010000155.1:0-8890 GCA_045631365.1 Eubacteriales bacterium
AAGGGGAAAAAGTACCACTACCAAGGGCGCGCCGTGCTGATTCTCTTTGTCACCGACCTAACGGAGACGGATAACACCCTGACCCTTTCGGTAGACTTTTTCGACGAGGAAGGGTTCCCCCTTCGCACGGTCAAGCAGACCTTCAACGGCTTCGCGGCGGGGTGGTGCAACTATTTCGTCTTCCAGTCCCGACAGACGGACTACGCGGATTACGTCTGCACCGTCGAAACCGAGCCTTACGACGACATCCCCTATTCCGGCTACATTCAGTCGGGAATCGCAGGGCTGTCCGTGGAGGTCAGACCCGAGGTTGAGTATCGTTTCCCCGATCCTGACGTGTTGTTTTTTGAGGAGTATACATCCTTGGTTGCAGGATACGTCACGGTGAATTTCCACAGCGAGCCTCTGGAGTACGCGGGATACCGAATCCTTTTTGATAATCAAGGGGAAATATACTCCATGGAGCGTCTGCCGAGGGTGACCTGTTTCTCCAACGCAGACAGCAAAAGGTATAATATGGAAGGCGTAAGGCTGTACACCACCGACATCCCCTGGGCGAACTACCGTACCGATTTCGAAATCCCCGAGGAGCTGACGGGGGAGGTCTCGGCGATCACTGCATTCACTAAGGTGCGATTGCAGGAACCCGTTGATTTGGAAAGCGTGCTGCAGGAGCAACTTTCGAAAAATGAGGAGACAACCCCTGAGACGGAATCGGCAGAATAACGCAAAACCGCCGCGGTGGATTTGTTCCATGCTTTATGTTTCGTCAGCGGATGATCTCCCATTGAGAGTGATTCTAATAACGGTTGATTGCTTTTTCTCCGTTTTTACGATATAATATAAAAAACGGTATCAAAAAACGAAAAAACGCAGAAACAACCTTTTGCCAATCATGTAAATCAAACGATCGGAGTACCTATGGAAAAAAACGGAAGAATACAGATATACGCGGCGCTCAAGCATATGGGAAACATCCGAAAAAAGGTCAATCTTACCCCTTTCATCCTCAGTAATACCCCCCATACTTTTCGTGAATTGATTGAAGAATCGGTAAGGTCTTGCTTGAATGCATACATAGAACGCGCGAACAACGCCAAAAATCCTTCGCCCCTTACGGATGAGCAGTTCGACGGGATGCAGGAGATCGGTAAATTTGCTTTCGGCGTTCATTATAACGAAAATGAAATCGATGAAGAGAAAGCAGTCCAAACAGCAATCGAAGCGGTAGAGGACGGACTTGTGAGAGTATTCAAGGGGAATGACGAAATAACCGACCTCGACGGAGTGTTGGAAATTACCGAAGGGGACGTTTTTACGTTCGTAAGACTTACGATGCTCTCAGGCAGAATGTGGTAAAGGGGGATTTCAAATGGCAAATAAAGCAGATAAACTCGAAGAAACCGCAAGAAAGAAGGCACTTGCGGCAAAATATGCGGATAAAGTACGAAAACACAATGAAAAACTCAAGAATAGCTTGAGTGAGGCTCAATATGCTTTTTTGAAAAGTCTCAGGCAAGGGGTTGAAACGACGGTCTATTCCGACATTACAGCTGTGATGAGAAACCCGAACACGGTACCGTCAGAATACGTGGAAAAGAAGCTGGGATGGCTGTTCGATGCAGCAATCCCGAGCCGCGATAAAGAGGTTATTCTGTATTTTGCGGACCGTCTGCAGGAGTATCCTTACTCGGATTCTTATACCAGAAGGTCGTTCCGAGCGAAGGATAACGGCGCATACGGACCGAAGCTTGCCTATATGATCCAACAGTATGGCTATGCACACATGAATATCATCGACGAGCCCCTTGAGAAAATTCTGAACAAAGAACTTCCGGAAGAAACACAAGCATATCTCGATGAATATACTTGGCGAGAGTGCGGATATACCGGTTGGCAGGTTGCATACGCCCTTGACCATCATAACACCAAAGTGGAAGATGCCGTTCGCCGTATTCTGACCGAGGAGAACGGTTCCGCGATGATGACGAATGCGCTTGTACGGGGTATTCTTTTCAGCCACCGAAGTGATTTTCATGAATTGCTCGGAAAGCTGCTCCTTGCGGCAAGGCTTCAGGAGGGACTTCGTCAGGTCATCTGCGAAAACGCCGATTACGGTACAAAGGCAGGTTTTCTCACGATCCTAAAAGTGATTGCCGAGAATAATCTGATTCGTTTCTCGTCCGTGAAGCGTGCGGTTGGCACATGGCTTGGCTTAATGACGGAGGAATCCCGTGACCTTGAGCGTGTCAGCGAAAAAAGTGTTCGTCTTATTGTGGATTGCCTTGAAAACGAATCAGTTCGGGAGGAATGCCTTGCATCCGAGGACGCAATGAAGATTTATATCGCCCTTTGGAGTTACGGGCTTGACGATATTGACGACGCCATTCAGAAAATCGTTCAGATCTCAGATAACGGTTCCATCCATCAATTGCTGGTATCGGGTTATTTTGCGGCGAATCTCAATCTGCCGCCGATCTCCAATCAGATTGCAAAAATCGTGTTGAAGAAGCATTCCGACAAAGATGAAGTTCTTGCGGTATGGCTCCCTTGCTTTATGCCGACAAGAGCATATGCTTTATGGGAAGCGGTGCGAAACGGTCGGAATCTCGAATATACTACTTGGTTTAAAACGAAGGCAGAGATAGACGAACATGATCAGCTGATCAAAAAGCTGTACTCCGCCTTCTCCGGCAAGACCAAAACCTTCTCTCCCTGTGTGTTCCCGTGGTACGATGCGATGATCCAAAAGAGCGACTTTGCGGAAATTCTTTGCATCCTTGCAGCTTTGTCGGGGGAAAACGAAAAGATCGATGAAGCCTGCGGACTGATCAAGGAATGCAGTTCCAATCAGCGACAATCCTATTTTTCAGCACTCCTCCGTGAGCCCCAAACGGATATTCAGCGCAAAACCGTACTGGAAGGACTTGCAGACAGAGAATCGTATACCCGAAAAACGGCTTACGATATCGTATCCAAAATGGAACTGTCGGATGAAGAGTATGGCTCCATTGAGGGACATCTGCGTTTTAAAGGGGCAGATATCCGCAAAAACGTAATGGAGATTCTGCTGAAGCAAAACGATTCCGCGCTTACGGTGTGCATCGGACGGCTTCTCGAGAGCAGCAAGGAAGAAGTGCGTCTTGGGGGACTGGATATGCTCTTGCAGCTCAAAAAGGATGCAAAGCGAAGCAAAATCGTGGATTCCTTTACCCCCGTTCTTACCGAAAGAGCCAAAGCAGAGAATCTTCCGTCAAAGGAAAAAATCCTGCTTGACTCTCTCGTTCCCACGGAGGCAGAAACGAAAGCGGAGGAAATCACACTTTTCTCTGCGGAGGACAAGTATTTGCCCGCCGAATTTGATGAAGAATACATCGAGCTTTGCGGAAAAACTTTTGCAGAATATTTTCCCGAGTCCAAATTACCCGAGCTGATTCAAGTCAAAAAAGCTGGATTCAATCTTTTCGGAAAGATCAAGTCCGCGTTAACCGATAACGCTGCCTGCAAGTCTTCCATTTCAGCCGCCGCGGATCTTCTCACGCTTGTGAAATTGGTGGACGAGCACAAAACAGATTCGTTCCCCTGTTGGAACGGGGGAGAAATGCTGCTCGGAAACGTCCAATTCTCCCATCAATTCACGGATAAAGACAAGAACCTTCCTTTTACGGAGCTGTGGGAGACATGGTATCGAACCAACAGCATGACGAATCAACGTATTCTCCGGGCGATGGTACTGTTGTTTGCTTATACGGAAGAAACTCGTTATTCAAAAGCCTGTACCGATTCCATCCGAACCGTGTTCGGTACGGGTTTTGAATGCGGCAAGGGGCTTCCTTACTCTGCCGTTCTTGTGAAAGTTATCTCCCATTTCCACAGAGCTATACCGCAGGAAGAAATGATCCGTCTTGCTTCTGCAGTTGCCGTTTGGTTCATCCGCTGTGTTCCCGATAACATGGTGATGATTCACGCACCGTATCATCTGAAAATTCCCAAGCTGCAGGAAATGGCACATTTGCTTGCGCACGATCAGTTGAATCTTCTCTTTGCTCCGCTTAACGGTCGGGTGGATTCCTGCTTCAAGTACACGTTCCCCTTGGCAGTTGCAGTAGCCGAGAAATGTGCCGAGGCATACAGTAAACTGCCGAAAGAAGAAACAGAAGAATTTCCTGCGTATCATTACTATAATTATGATACCAATCCCCGTGTTCTGAGAGCTCCCCACGAGGGAAGGGTTCGAGTGGACCAGGCCATTGTAACTTCTGCAGCGTATCTGTCTGCGGCATATCAAGGGATGATTACAGAGGCACAGCTTCTTGCTTATTTGCTGGATTCGGATAACGTCCGCGAATCGTTGCTGACCGTAACAGCCGTTGCATCGTCCTATTACGAAAAGGGAAAGCAGATTTCTTCCCACGATTTCTATAAAGGAATCCGCAACGCCCGCAGGGTGAACGAATTCCTCGGAAAGGAAGAGGAACCGAACGAAGAAGATATAAAGCTCATCGAATACGTTGCACATATTTACGAAACGATCATTCCCGTGGTTCTTGCCTCCGAACTGAGCCGCGGCGATAGTCCAACAGCTTATACCGCGGGGATTCACCGCATTGCACGTATTTACGGCGCAAAGTATCTCTCGGAGATTTTGGCGGCTCTGGGGAACGATACGCTTGACAGAACGGCACATCACGGCTGGTCCGCAACAGACCGTAAGGCTTCGCTTTCCTACCTTCTTTCCGTATGTATTCCGTCAGACGAGGACTCGGCAGATACCCTTCGTGAGGCTCTTGAAGCTCTTGCCGGAAAGAAAATCACAACCAAGCGTTTGATTGAAGCGGCATTGTTCTCGCCCGAGTGGATTCCGATTATCGGAAAATATCTTGAGATCGAGTCCTTTGAATCGGTGTGCTATTACTTCATGGCACATATGAACGAGAAGTTCGACGACAAGCGAAAGGCTATGATCGCAAGATTTACGCCCCTTTCGGATGACGAGCTGAATCTCGGCGCCTTTGACGTGAATTGGTTCCGTTCCGCATACGATTCCATCGGTGAAAAGCAATTTGACCTGATTTATGATGCGGCAAAATATATTTCCGACGGCGCAAAACACTCCCGTGCGAGAAAGTATGCGGATGCAGCCCTTGGCAAATTTGATGCAGCCGAAACGGAAAAGACGGTTTCCGATAAGCGAAACAAGGATTTGCTGATGGCGTACGCGCTGATTCCTCTGAAGGGGGAGGACGATCTTTGCAGACGGTATCTCTATCTCCAAAGATTCCGCAAGGAAAGCAAACAGTTCGGTTCCCAGCGCGTGGCAAGTGAGGGAAAAGCCGTTGAAATGGCGCTCACCAACCTTGCAATCAACGCAGGATACTCCGATGCGATGCGCCTTACCCTGCGAATGGAAACAAAGGTGATCGACGACAGCCGTGCACTCCTTGAGGAACAGATCATTGAGGGTGTTTCCTTCAAGATCACCCTTGACGAAAACGGCAAGGCAAAACTGGATTGTGCAAAAGACGGAAAACAGCTGAAGAGCGTTCCCGCAAAGCTGAAAAAGCATGAAACGGTTGTCGCACTTACCGATATGGTCAAGACTCTTACCGAGCAGTACAGACGTACACGGGTAATGCTTGAACGAGCCATGGAAGACAGTACCACATTCACATTCTGTGAGCTTGCGGCATTGTCTGCTCACCCCGTGGTCTATCCGATGCTGAAAAATCTCGTGCTTGTCAGCTGGGACGCCGTTGGCTTCCTTGGGGATAACGGAATCGTGGACGATACCGGCACGATACAACAGCTTGACGATAATGCAGAAATCAAGATTGCCCATCCCTTTGATCTCTACAGCAAGGGTTGTTGGAGAAATTATCAGAAATACCTCTTTGAGAACAAGATTGTACAGCCGTTCCGTCAGGTATTTCGTGAGCTGTATATCAAGACGGCAGAGGAAATGGAGATGCGTCACTCCCTTCGCTATGCCGGCAACCAGATACAGCCTGCGAAAACCGTGGGAGCTCTCAAGAGCCGCCGCTGGGTAGCGGATATTGAGGACGGTCTGCAAAAGGTATATTACAAAGAGAACATCGTGGCACAAATCTATGCTCTTGCTGACTGGTTCTCGCCTGCGGATATTGAAGCGCCGACGCTGGAATGGGTCTGCTTTACCAATCGAAAGACGGGAGAAAAAATCAAGATCGCTGAGATCCCCGACATTGTATTCTCGGAGGTTATGCGAGACGTTGATCTTGCGGTCAGCGTAGCACACGCAGGCGGTGTGGACCCCGAAACAAGCCATTCCACAATGGAAATGCGCGCCGCAATCCTTTCCTTCGTTCTGCCCATGTTCCGCATAGCAAACGTCAAGGTAGAGGGACACCACGCAATCGTGGACGGCAAGCTGGCAGAGTATTCCATCCACCTCGGAAGCGGCGTCGTGCATCAGATTGGCGGTGCCATGATCCCCGTTCTGCCCGTACACTCACAGCACAGAGGAAAAGTGTTTCTGCCCTTTGTGGATGACGATCCAAAGACTGCCGAAATCATATCCAAGGTCCTTTTGTTCGCAGAGGACGATAAAATTAAGGACCCTATGATCCTTTCGGCGATCCGTAAATAGAATAGACGATCCAACCGCCGAGAGGACCCGTTATGCTTCCTCTCGGCGGTGTACTTTGTGGTAGATCGAACGGAAAACCGAATTGATTGACGTTTTTAGAAAATTGTGGTATACTAAAAAGGAATAGAGAATAATGCAGAAACAGGAAAGGAGCGGGAACGATGTCAACCTACAGTGAGCTTGTCAAGAATTTCGAGAAAATCCGCGCATACGTGAGGGATTTTTACGTTTACGGTTTCAAAAGCCGTGAGGATTATCGCTCGAAGAGTGCCCGTTCCTATGATGACGAGCGCCGCAGGATCGAAAGCTGGCTTGGGGAGCATATGCGTTTTGTCCGCACTCCCGAGGGGAAAAATGTCTTTATTTCCATCGACAGCCGCGCCATCCGACATAACCCCTTATACAACGCGTGGAAGGCCAAAAGTTTCACCGACGGCGACATCACCCTCCATTTTATCCTTTTCGATATTCTCCACGAACCGTCGGTAAAACGGACGGTTCCCGAGCTCCTTCGGGAGATCGATGAGAAATACCTGTCGGGATTTGAGAATCCCATGGTGTTTGACGAATCCACCGTTCGGAAAAAGCTGAAGGAATACTGCGAAGCGGGCATTCTTGCGGCGGAAAAAGAGGGGCGGAAAATGTACTATCACCGCACGGACAGCACGGACCTTTCCGATCTCGGCGACGTTCTGCAGTATTTTTCGGAGGTTGCTCCCTGCGGTGTGATCGGGTCGTTTTTGCTGGATAAAGAAGAATCCCACTCGGATCCCTTTACTTTCAAGCATCACTACATAACGGGTGCCATCGACAGCGGTGTTCTTGCGGCTTTGTTTACTGCCATGAGGGAAAAACGCGCCGTAACCGTATCCAATCTCAACCCAAAGAGCGATCTGCCAAAGCGGAACCGTATCGTTCCCCTCCGTGTGCTGATCAGCGCCCAAAGCGGAAGGCAGTATTTGCTTGCCTATTATCCCGAATACAACTGTTTCCAGCCGTACAGGGTGGATTATCTTTCCGACGTAAAATTGGAAGAACCCACGCCCCGTTTTGACGAACTTCGTGCAGAGATTGACCGTTTGCAGAGTAACATGTGGGGTGTCAGCGTGAAAAGGAACAAATGGGGAACCGATCACCTGGAGCACGTGGAATTTACGGTTCGGATTGAAGCGGGGGAAGAGCACATTATCCGACGGTTGGAAAGGGAAAAGCGCGTGGGTGTGGTGGAACGGCTGGATCAGAACACCTACCGCTTTTCGGCAGACGTCTATGACTCCGGTGAGATGATTCCATGGATCAGAACCTTTATCTGCCGTATCGTGAAGATGAACTTTTCCAACCGCACCGTTGAGAACCGGTTCAAAAAAGACTTGGATGCCATGTATCGGATGTACGGCATCGGGAAGGAGGATGGGGAATGATCTTCAGCGAGCTGTATTCAGCCTATTACAACACCGTTGCCGCCATTCTTTCTCATATCATGGACGGGGAACGCTCCGAAAAGGAGCTTGGAAAAATCGTTTCCGAACGGGCATTTGGGGAGAGCACCCTTGCCATTCTGCCATCCCTCAAAAGCGGAAAATGGCAGCTGGTTCATTCCGATATGACCACTCCTCTTGAGCATAAGCCCACCATGCCCCTGACACTTCTGCAGAAAAGATGGCTGAAAGCCGTTTCCCTTGACCCCCGCGTGAAGCTGTTCGGAGTCGAGTTCCCCGATCTTGGGGATGCAGAACCCCTTTTCACCCCAGCGGACTATTGCGTTTACGATAAATACTGCGACGGAGACCCCTTTGAGGATGAAGAATACGTCCGTCAGTTCCGTGTGATTCTGGATGCCATCCGCGGAAAAACGCAGATCAAATTTGAAATGGTCAACCACAGAGGGAATATGATGCTGGTACGGTGTCGTCCCCTGCGGCTGGAATACTCCGAAAAAGACGATAAATTCCGAATGATCACAACGGGAGATCGTTTTGCCTCCACGGTCAATCTGGCAAGGATTCGAGGATGTGTTCCTTATAACGGCGAAAGACCGTTTTCAGGAAGGGAACCGAAGGGGAGCGTTGAGACCGTTACCGTTCGGATACGGGACGAGCGGAACGCCTTGGAACGATTTATGCTCCATTTTGCCCATTTTGAAAAGCAGGCAGAGAAGTTAGGGGAAAAGGATTATCTTGTGAAAATCCATTATGTCCCTGATGACGTTTCCGAAATGGTAATCCGAATTCTTTCCTTTGGACCCATGGCGGAGGTCGTCGGTTC
>JAZQUQ010000156.1:0-10523 GCA_045631365.1 Eubacteriales bacterium
GGCTCGGCAGAATCCGCAGGCTCGGCAGAATCCGCAGGCTCGGCAGAATCCGCAGGTTCGGCAAAATACGCAGAATCCGCAGAACGCACAGAATCCGAGGCGTCGACCCACGCCGGAGGAGCTTCATCGCCGTGAAATGGCGCGGAGAGAGGCAGAACGCCGCCGTGCCTACGAAAAGGAAATGCGGAAAAGAGAAAGAAAGCGGAATCTGCAGGTTTTCCTCGGCAGATTTGCGGTATTTCTTATTGTGTTTGCTATTCTTTTGGTTCTCACGGGAATCGGCTTTTTGATTGCCTTTACCTCCACTCCCCATGCGGAGTCCGATTCGGCAAAAATCCGCTATTATTACGGCGGCGATGAGGTTCGGACGGGAAAGCTTGAGGACTGTGTCATCGACGGGGTCCCCTTCCTTTGCTTCAACGATCTTTCGGAATATCTCGGCATGGCGGAAACGGGCGGTGCCGACGGTCTGAAGTTCCTGTTCCCCTCGGCGGAAGGAGTTTCGGACAGCAGCGGTACGGGGAATGAGGAATACGTGATTTTCCCCACCGATGCCAAGGAGGCGGAGGTTAACGGACAGCGAATCCCCATTGACGGGATGAATCGGATTGTAGGGGACGAGGTTTGGGTCAGCACGGACTTTATCGCGGAGTATATGAGAGGGCTTTCCGTGGTGTACAACGCCGAGAAGCATGAGCTTCGGGTGGCGCGGACGGTTGACGAGGAGAATTCTACCGAGGAGAACACGGTATATCTCCCCGTGGAGTTTACGCTGAAGACTGTCGATTCCATGGAGCATATTTCCGAAGGGGATGCAGGTCATGGGGATCCTTCGTTGGCAGGGGATTCTCCCACCTACGAGCTGAACTTCATCAACGATCTCTCGGAATATGAGAAATACATGAATCCCGAGGACCGAGACGGATTCCTGACCTTGGTCAATACGGAGAATCTTCTCGACCAGAGCTATACGCCCTCCGATCTGATGGACTGCAAGTATACGGCGCAGGGGAAAAATACCCAGCAGCTCCGTCTCTACGCCAATATGGCGCTGGAGGCGTTGATGAAGGAAATGCAGGCTGCCGGATTTTATAACATGGCGGTATACAGCGGATTCCGTTCCTACAGCTACCAGAGCGTACTGTTTGCTCAGTATACCCAGAACGAAATGGCCAATAATCCTTATCTCACCCAGGAACAGGCGGAGAGCATCGTACTCACCTACTCCACCCGACCCGGCACCAGCGAGCATCAGACGGGGCTGGCGGTGGATATGGATACCATGGGTACGTTTACCACGGATTTCCAGTACACGGCGGAATATCGCTGGCTGGAAGAAAATGCGTGGAAGTTCGGCTTTATCCTCCGTTTTCCCAAGGACAAGGTGGGAATTACCACCATTCAGTTTGAACCGTGGCACTATCGCTACGTGGGACGGTATCACGCGAAGAAAATCCACGATTCGGGGATGTGTCTGGAAGAATACGTGGAAAGTCTGAAGTATTCGGCACAATAAAAAAGCTGCCCTTTTCGGACAGCGTGAAATCATCCCGTAGGAATAAAAACAAGGCTGTCGTACAGAATGCGACAGCCTTTATTCTTATGTATTGGGGAGCATCAGTCCTCGATGAGTTCACCGCGGGCGATGGCAGCCTTTTCTTCTTCGATCTTTGCACGGAATGCAGCGCGTCTTTCTGCAGCTTCTGCAGCACGCTTTTCCAGTTCAACCTGACGAACCTGAATGGCACGTGTGATCTGCTCGATGTACTTATCGATGTCAGAACCATATTCAACGCACATTCTCAGCACTTCGGAACCGTCCTTCTTCAGAATCTTCAGAATGTAAACGGGAACGCGGATGGTGCGCTCACCCTTCTTGGTTTCGTAAACGGTTTCTTCCAGTTCAGCCTTGTCAAGCTCGTTGTAGAAGTAAACGCCTGTGATCTGGCGGTCGATGAGTTCATCGGTAAGGGAGAAATATCTGCCGTACATGAACATCTTTTCGCTTGTGAAGATCAGGTTGCAGCCGCAGTAGTAGTTGGTTCTGTTCTTTCCGTCAGCACCCTTTCTGTGGTAGAAGGGTTCATCCTTTGCTTCGAAGTCGTATCCCTTGAGCTGGATGGGCTTCAGCATCTTGAGGAAGTGCTTTTCGTAAACTTCGTACTTCTTTTCTGCCTGTTCCTGCAGATTCTTGATTCGTTCTGCTGCCTGGAACTCAAGGTCGGTGTCGGTTGCTCTGCCGCCGGAAGGGATGATGACAGTACAAATACCGACAACGGTTACGCCGAGGCTGATGAGCATCATGCCCTTGGCAAAGATCAGCAGAAGCACACCGATGAGGGTGATTGCCCAGCCGATACATGCGGCGATTGACACAGCGGGAGCTGTGAAATACTTGATATTACGTTTCGTTTCCATAATACCTCTCCATAACTATAGATTTGTGATAAGAAATTATCGATAATAGTATGATATCATAAAATTCCTTTTCTGTCAAGAGATTGCCGTGTCAAATCTTACAACAAAGTTATGTTTTGCATGAAGAAACAGGAGATTTTCACGAAATCGTTTTTTTTCGGGGAAGGAATAGCATTTTGGAAAGTTTTATGATATAATGAAAACAATGCTGCGGCGAATGGGCAGCAATTCTTATGATTGTTAAGAACAGGAGCTTTTATGACGGAATTTCTGATTCGGATATTCGTGAAAAATCGGGATAAAATCGACGATCCCACGGTCCGCGGCGCTTACGGAAAGCTGTTCAGCGTGACGGGGATTCTTGCCAACGTGGTTCTCTTTATCATCAAGCTGACTGCCGGCTGGCTGACTTCTTCCGTATCCATTATGGCGGATGCGGTGAACAATCTTTCGGATGCTTCGGCGAGTATTATCAGCCTTTTCGGATTCAAGCTTGCCGCACGACCTGCAGATGAGGAGCATCCTTACGGTCACGGACGGTACGAGTACCTGTCGGGGCTTATGGTGTCCGTGCTGATCCTTGCCATCGGTCTGGAGCTTTTGAAGAGCGGTATTGACAAGACCCTTCACCCTGTTGAGGTAACCTTCGGTTTGGTTCCCGGTCTGATTCTTGCTGTTTCCATCGGAATCAAGCTTTGGATGATGCTGTTCGGCAAGACCATCGGCAAACGGATTCGTTCCGGTGCCATTGAGGCCACCGCTGCCGACTCGAGAAACGACGTAATCGCCACGGCTGCGGTTCTTGTGTCTTCCATTGTTTCGCACCTGACCTCCCTGCAGTTGGACGGAATCATCGGTATCGGCGTGGCACTCTTTATTTTGTACAGCGGATTCTGCTTGGTCAAGGATACGCTGGCGCCCCTGCTCGGTAAAGCGCCCGATGCGGAGGAGGTTGAGAAAATCCGTGAGAGAATTCTCAGCTATCCCGGCGTTCTTGGAACCCACGATCTGATGATTCACGACTACGGTCCGGGCAGACAGTTTGCCAGTGTCCACGTGGAGATGGCGGCGGAAAACGACGTGAAGGAGAGCCACGACGTCATCGACAACATCGAACGGGGATTCAGCCGCGACGGGTTGAATCTGGTGGTTCATTTTGACCCCATTGTTACAAAGGATGAGGCGGTTTATGATATCCGCCACTGGCTTGCGGAGGAGGTTTTGAAGATCGATCCCCGTCTGACCATTCACGATTTGCGGATTGTCAACGGCCCCACCCATACCAATCTGATCTTCGACTGCGTGGTGCCCACAGGCTTTTCCACCCCCGACCGTGAGGTGAAAAAGCAGATCAGCGCATTGGTGCGGGAGAAGTATCCCAACCATTACTGCGTAATCACCATCGACAAAAGCTATGCACCGATTTCCCATTGAAGTGGGCTTGCAGTACGTAATTTGAAGTTCTTTCCAAAATACCCATTTGTTGAAAAGTTTTTGAAAAGATAGAGGTTCGGGGGAAGAAAAACTTTTTCCAAAAAGTTTTTCTTCCCCCGAGATAATTTATATGCTGTTTTGTTTTCCCGCCAGGGCTTCCAGGTCGCGCATGGTTTCGGCGGGGTCGTAGGTTCGGACGCTGACGTGGAGAATGTCTCCTGCGCCGATGTCAGTACCGCCGTGGGTACGGACGGATTCGGCACGTTCTACGGAGAGGATGATGCAGGACGGAGGCCAGAGGATGTCTCGGATTTCCTTGCCGTCCGCAAAGGATTTGGGTGCGACGGTCAGGTGGAGATCCAACGTCTCCGCGGTCTTGCCGTGATGGGCAGCTTCTGTTTTTGCTTCCACAACAATGTCGGAGAAGTCGGGGATTTTGGTGGTCTCAATGCAGAGGAAGGCAACTGCCACGCCGATAGCGACGGGGAGAAGGTCAGAGCCCACTCCGAGAACCTCCAGGGCAAAGGCAAGGGACATCAGGGGCGTACGGGAGGAGGCGCTGAGGAACGCGGTGATACCCATAATGACGGTGAGACCGTAGTATTCCTCGGGGAGAAGGCCGGTGAGCAGGAGAAGCTTGCCGCAGATGCCGCCGAGAAGAGCTCCCAGCGCCAGAGTAGGAACGAACAGGCCTCCCGTAACGTCCGCATTGGTTGCGCAAAGGAGGAGGAGCGCACGGATCACGAAAACAAGGAGAAGGATACCCACAACGCCGTGGCCTTCCATCAGGCTTTCAATGGGATCGTGTCCCGAGCCGATGCAGTCGGCAGAGAAGAAGCCGATCAACGCGGTTACGACGAAGATAACGGTGATTTTTACTCCGTGAGGAACCTTTTTCAGCGTTTCCTTGATGAGGTGTCGGATTTTACGGTAACCCTGGGTAAAGAGGGCGGCGCTGAGACCTACCGCAATTCCAATCGCGGCGGGAACCCACCAGAAACGGACGGGAAGAGCTGCTTCCCCGTGGAAATGGAACAGGGTGTAGGGGATATTTGCAAGGGCGCAGAGCACCTTCATCACCGCGGACGCCGTAATGGCGGAGATGGATGCGGAAAGGAACAGAAGGGGAGAGAAGCGGCGGTGGGCTTCCTCAAAGGCGAAGAGGATACCTGTCAGGGGGGCGCCCGTTGCGGCAGCAAAGCCTGCAGATGCTCCGCCCGTCATCACGTAACGTCTCCAGCCGCGGTGACCCGATGCAACGCCTCGTCCCACTGCGGTACCCATCTGTACGCTGGGGCCCTCATTTCCGAGAGGAACGCCGCAGAGGTAGGTCAGCATGGAAGAGAAGAAGACGGAAATCAGGCAGCGAAGCCAACGGAAGGTAATCAGTCCCTGAAGAAGTGCGATGGATGCGGGAATTCCGCCTCCTCTGCAATCGGGGAAATAGTGGGTCAGAAGAGATGAACCGATTCCGATGACGGCTGCACCCAACAGAAGGAGGGGCAGGAACGCGGGATTGGCTCGGACGATCCCGTAAAGCTCCGAAGAGAAGGAAATAACACGGGAAGAAACCAGCTTGAAGAGGAAAATCACAAGCCCTGTGCCGGCGCCTGCTGCGATCTGGAAAAACAGGCATGGGAGAAGAAAACTTTTGAAATAGGCGAATCGTTGTTTTGTCATAGTAATCTCCATCTGCCGCATTCATGCGGCGAACAAATAAGTTAGGAAAATCCCGGTCCCCATAGGGGATTGAAAATGGTTGGTTCCATTTTCAAAGGGATTTTTGTAATATGGGACGCTGTCCGTCCCATATTAGTGAAACAACTGCACATCCCATTTGGATTGCGTTATTTTCACACTATCTCCGTGAATATGATATAGGCGGCAAAAAGAATGCCGACCTATATTATAGCACTTTTTTTGTTTTTTGGCACGGTTTTTTGTAAATATTTCTTGGATTTTTGCGAAAGTACGTGGGAATGCGGTTTCCGCTCTTGACGGGGGATGGAAAATCGTTTAAAATGGAAGAAAAGTTTGAAATACGGGAGCTTATCGTGAAGCATACGAGATTTTTGTTGGTGATCGTGATCGCCGCCTGCGTGTTGTTTGCCGGAATTGCTATGGCATCGGAAACAACGGACGGGCGGGGGTATTATTCTTCGGGGGTGGAGGCGAACCCTCTCTTTGAGGAGGCGGGGGAGGAGCGTGCCCTTACCGCCCTTTCCCCGGACGTGGAGTATTCCGAAAGCATTGATTACCGTGATACCGAGGAGGCGATGGCAGAAGACCTTCGGGCGGGCATGGTAGGGCGCGAGAACGTGATTCTCGTGGGATTTCGCACCGATGCGGAACGGGAAGACTGGCTTGCATGGGCGAAGTCGGTGTTTGCCATGGCGGTTGCCCATACGGGAGAGCCGAAAGAGGGGGACACCCTGACGTGGCATTGGCGGGATCGCTCCATTGATATTTCCGTGGACGGGATCGGCGGCTTTATATACGTGACCGTTTCTTATACCATCAATTATTACACCACCGCGGAGATGGAGGCGGAGTTTGACCGTGCGGTGGAGGCACTCCTCGCTGAGCTTGATCTGTGGGAATCCGATGCATACGGGAAAATCCTTGGGATTTATAAGTATATTTGCGACCACGTGAGCTACGACAGAGCCAACGTGTCCGACACAAACTATACGCTGAAGTATACACCTTACGCGGCGCTGTTCCACCGGAAAGCGGTTTGTCAGGGGATTGCGCTGCTGTATTACCGCCTTGCCCTTGAGCTGGATCTGGATGTGAGAATCATCTTTGGAACGGGTCGGAATGTGAATCACACGTGGCTGATCGTCCGTTTGGGGGAATCTTATTTTTATCTTGATCCTACGTGGGATTTGGGGAAAGGTTCCTATGGGTATTTTCTCAAAGGAGAGAAGAATTTCTCAGATCACAAGCGGACGGATAATCCTTTGTGCGGACTTTACTACACCGCGCCTTCCTTTTACGGGGCGTATCCCGTGTCGGGCAAAAACTTTGTGCTGACGGATCTTCCTGAGGAGGGCGTGGGCGGCAGTTTCGGCGACGGCGGCGTGTGGCATTTGGGCATGGACGGCAGACTGGTGATTGCGGGGGCGGAGGAAATTCCCGATTTTCGTGATTCCGATGCTCCGTGGGCGGCGGCTGGGTCCTTTGTCCGTGAGATTGTGATTGACAAGAGTGTGCGGCAAATCGGAGCGTATTCGTTCTGCGAATGCACCAATGTGGGTACGGTAGTTTTGTACGATTCTTCCGTAGAAGTGGGGGAGAATGCTTTCTCCGAGCTTACCGAGGTGGTGGATGCGGAGAAGAGAGTCCTTTCGACGGAGGCTGACGGTGTTCTTGCGGAATCGGCAGACGGGACACGGTATCTTGTGTTGGAGACGATTCCCGCGGATCTTATCGCCCTTGGTGAACGGTTTGAACTTGCAGGCACCGATCGGATTCAGGTGGTGTCCTCCGACGGTTCGGAACGTCTGACGGGCTTGGATGGGGTGACGGTTGGGGTGAGAGTTCAGCTCCTTGATAAAAACGGCGGCGTGGCTGACGAGGTCACGGTGGCTTTGTGGGGCGACTTTGATTTGAACGGTGTCGTTGATGATGCGGATGCCGTTTTCCTCCTGTGGAGCTTTCTGAAGCCTCAGGCGTATGCCTCTGTCCCTCGGTATGATCTGAATGGAGACGGGATTGTGAATGCGTCCGATGCGGCTTTTGCGGGGGAATAAAGCTGTGTCTGTTGGCTGAACCCGACCACTTTTTTCTCGTTTCCCGTTGCAAATGGGCGGATTTTGTTGTATAATAATATAGTTAAGCATATTATCGTATCAATCGGATGAACGAAAGGGATATAAATGAGCAAAGACATCGGAATTGATTTAGGGACTGCCACGGTTCTTGTCTATGTCAAGGGCAAGGGGATCGTTATCAGAGAACCCTCCGTTGTTGCCATCGATAAAACGACAAACAAAATTTTGAAATACGGCAGAGAGGCACAGGTGATGCTGGGGCGTACCCCCGGGAATATTGCAGCCATCCGTCCCCTCCGCGACGGGGTGATCAGCCAGTACGATATCACCCAGCAGATGATCCAGCACTTTATCAAAAAGGCGTGCGGCGGTTTTTCCATTATCAAGCCCCGTGTGGTGATCTGCGTTCCCAGCGGTGTTACCGAGGTGGAGGAGCGCGCGGTGGTGGATGCAGCAACGCAGGCGGGCGCGCGACGGACGTACCTGATTGAGGAGCCTGTGGCGGCTGCTATCGGTGCGGGAATCGATATTTCCGGCCCTGTGGGACATATGGTCATCGATATCGGCGGCGGAACCACGGATATTGCCGTGCTTTCGCTGGGCGGTGTGGTGGTATCACAGTCCATTAAGGTGGCAGGCGATAAATTTGACGAAGCAATTATCCGTTATGTCAGACGGAAACACAACGTCCTCATCGGCGAAAGAACCGCAGAGGAGATCAAAATCCGCATCGGAGACCTTTGGCCCAAGGAAGGACCTCGGACGCTGAACGTGAAGGGGCGCTGTCTCGTGCAGGGACTGCCCAAAATGATCACCATCAGCTCTCACGAGATTCCCGATGCGCTGGAAGAACCCATCACTCAGGTGGTGGATGCGGTTTGCTCCGTTGTGGAACAGACCCCTCCCGAGCTGATCGGGGACATTCTCAATAACGGAATCGTTATGACGGGCGGCGGCTCTCTTTTGAGGGGATTGGATCGTTTGATTACTTACGCAACGGGCATCAAGGTCCGCGTTGCCGAAAAAGCGGGCGCCTGCGTGGCAATCGGCACCGGCAAAAGCCTCGACAACCTCTCCAAAACCCCCGAAGGCACCATCAACTTCTCCCGCCAGAGGGAAACACAATTCTAAAAAAACTTAGGGGACACTTTTGGCCAAAAGTGTCCCCTAAAACCACTTCAAAAAACTTTATACTATGTGGAAAATATGGTATGGTTGAAAAAGTGATAGAAAAAACTCCCGACGGAAATCTTGGCTTCCGTATGGGAGTTTTGTGTTTGTCAACCGAAACAGATGACGTCAAATTATTCTTTATATTCGTAGAGCTTGGCGGGATAGCATTTCAAGACACATTTTGAATCTTTTTCACGAACGACCATATAGTAGACGTCATTCTTTGAAGCAAGCGAATACCATGTTGGGTTTACCTCAACATCTCCAAATCTGCTGAAATGCACAACTTTTTTTATACGTGTTCCCCCGCGGCGTGTATAAGCCTGCTCCTCTTTATAAACGACCTCGTCTGTGACCACAAAAAAGTCTTTATTGCTTCGTCCGGAACCACACATCATAGATATAATTGCGACCAACGGAAAAAGACAAATAAACATGCAAATAAAAAAGATGATGTGGCCTACTGTTCCAATATCAAGCTCTTTTAAGCCAAGAAAATAAATGATAGAAAACACCAGTCCCAATACAATGATATAGACAAAGCCCAGCCCTACAAGAGGAACGATGCTTTTCTTATTCTCCGTACGGAGATCATTGGCAATGCTTTCTTTGGTTATAATGTTTTTCACCTGTTTTTCATTATACATAGTCCACCGCCTTTCTTTGGGGATCACACAGCATAAATCCAATCGTTTGTAAAGAGTGTATCGGTTTCACCGAAGGAGTAAAACTATACGGATACGGTATTTGTTGCCCTTTTTGAAATAGCCGCTAAGACGATCAAGCTGATCACGTCTGCGCAAAAGAAAAACTGACAAATTATGCCCACCGTGCAGAGCACTCTGTTGTTTTTCCGTTGTTTCAGAAGAGAAAAGACGCTGATCATTCCACTCAAAAACAACGTAATGCCATCAATTGCAATTAAGAAAAGAATGAACGGAAGGGTCATAAAAAACATAAATCCCACCAGCAATCCTACAAGAAAAATCAACGTGTAGGCGGGAATATGTATCAACTTTAGTATCAGTGCCGTTTTGCATAAAGCGGAAGCCGATTGCCCACGGGATAAGACCATAAAAACGATATTGCCCACCAAAGCAAGCACTCCGCAGAACAAGGCAAGGATCGCAAGTGCAGTCAAAATCGGATCGTTTCTTAAATGCCCGCTGACAAAACCATATCCCCCGCACAAACAGACGGAATACGGAAAAAAAGCAGTAGGCAGCAGCAGTAATTTTTTCATCATAGGTTTTCTCCCTGCAATGATTTTCTTCATTATACCACGACGCCGTATATATTTCAAGCACTTCGCATCCAAATCTCGACAGCAAACCGACTTCACAGCCAATTTGGTTATCGTGACGTCTATAGCCAAATTTGTATACACATTGGAGATTAACAAAAAGAGGGAACGGTCAAAGACCGAACCCTCTTTTTCGTTAATCTCGACAGCAAACCGGCTTCACAGCCAATTTGGTTATCGTAACGTCTATAGCCAAATTTGTATACACCTTGGAGATTAACAAAAAGAGGAAACGGTCAAAGACCGAACCCTCTTTTGGGTTAACCTCGACAGCAAACCGGCTTCACAGCCAATTTGGTTATCGTAACGTTTGAAACAAATACGGATACACATTGGAGATTAACAAAAAGAGGGAACGGTCAAAGACCGAACCCTCTTTTTCGTTAATCTCGACAGCAAACCGGCTTCACAGCCAATTT
>JAZQUQ010000157.1:0-1849 GCA_045631365.1 Eubacteriales bacterium
GTAGAGTTTCCATTAGTTATATTATAACACAAAATCCGCAGAATGACAAGCATTCCGCGGATTTTTTTGTTTGTAAATATCTGCAGCACCGTAAGCCGAGTTCTGTACCCGCAAAAGCGGGTGACGATCATCTATCTCGAACAGCCGTTACCGACTGCCTCCTCGCCCGCAGGACGGGCAGTAGCTGCTTTCGGGTGTATGACGAACACATTGGGAGTTGCCTCCCGACCCTTTCGCATTGCGCCGGATAGGGTTTACACTGACGGGAATACTTACGCATCCCCCGGTCGGCTCTTACCCGACCTTTTCACCTTTGCCCCGAGGGGCCGTTATTTTCTGTTGCACTTTCCCTGAAGTTGCCTTCGGCGGACGTTATCCGTTATCCTTGTTCGTTGGCGCTCGGACTTTCCTCAGGCTCCCGTATTGCTACGGTTACCCGCGACCGTCTGTTGCTGCAGAGGTTATTACGTTGTTAGAGTAGAAACTCCCAATTGAAAGCCTGCGGCTTTCAATTAATCACCCCAACGATGATTGGGATTGAAGTCCTTCTTCTTGGGGGGATTGTATTTGCCCTGTCTGATAAGTCTTTCGATCTTCTTGCCTCTGAAGAAGCCGATAAGGTTAGGAAGGGTACAAACAATACCGAAAACGCCGAGAATAGCGCCAAGGGTACAGAAGAGACCTGCACTTGCAGGAACCCATACAAGACCTATAAAGAAAAAGAATGCGCAAAGGCCGAGAGATACGGAAAGAACGGTAACGGTGCTCTGCTTTAAAGGTTCACCGGGTTTGAGTTCTTTTTGCTGTTTTTCTGCCATGATAAAATTACCTCCAAAATGTTATGTATATAATAGGTATATTGAAAACTTAGTGCTTGAAGTGACGCATGCCGGTAAAGATCATTGCAATACCGTATTCGTTACACTTCTTAATGGAATCCTCGTCTCTGATGGATCCGCCGGGCTGGATAATAGCGGTGATGCCTGCCTTGTGAGCGGCTTCAACACAGTCGTCGAAGGGGAAGAACGCGTCGGATGCGAGAACCGCACCTACGGTAGCATCTTCTGCGATGAGTTCTTTAGCGTGTTCAACAGACTGCTGGGTTGCCCATACGCGGTTTACCTGGCCGGGGCCGATACCCACGGTGGAGAGATCCTTTGCAAGAGCGATACCGTTGGACTTGACGAACTTACATACCTTCCAAGCGAAGAGAAGGTCTTCCATTTCCTTTTCGGTGGGAGCTCTGTCGGTAACGACCTTCAGCTCCTGATCGTCGGGAAGAAGCTTTGCGTCGATGGTCTGAACGATAAGACCGCCGTTTACCTTCTTTATATCAAGAGTATCTTCGGGAGCTCTCTTGGTAATGTCGGGAAGAGCAAGGATACGAACGTTGGGCTTCTGCTTGAAGAGCTCAAGAGCCTCTTCTTCGTAAGCGGGAGCAACAACTACCTCAAGGAATATCTTAACCATCTTTTCAGCCATAGCCTTGGTGACGGTTCTGTTTGCAGTAACGATACCGCCGAAGATGGAAACCTTGTCTGCGGCAAATGCCTTATCCCAAGCTTCTTCGATAGTGTCCGCAGAGCCTACGCCGCAGGGATTGCCGTGCTTGCAGGCAACTACGGTGGGCTGGTCGAATTCCTTAAGGAGCTCGAGAGCACCGTTGGTGTCGTTTATGTTGTTGAAGGACAATTCCTTACCGTTAAGCTGTTCTGCATCTGCAAGGGAGCCGTATCTGTGAGCAACGTCTCTATAGAATGCGGCCTGCTGATGGGGGTTTTCGCCGTATCTCATGCCCTGAACCTTTTCGAAGGTGAGAGTGAGAAGTCGGATCGTAGCCATGTCGTTC
>JAZQUQ010000158.1:0-1995 GCA_045631365.1 Eubacteriales bacterium
CAACCGAGACACAGGGAGAAACCCAAAAAGCTGAAACATCCGTTACCGAAACAGAGACGGGCGATTCCGCGGCGGATTCCGCGGCGAACGCCTATGACCCTTCCGTAATTACCGAAAACGGCATTGCCAAGGCACATATCGTGATCCCCGCCGAGGCAGAGGACTACGTTTCCCTTGGTGCGGAGGAACTTCGCTACCACATCGAAAAGGTCAGCGGCGCTGCGGTTACCGTGGGGACTGCGGTGGAAGAGGGAAGTCTTCCCATCATCATCGCCACTCCCGACAGCCTCCCAGAGCTTGAGGAATATTTCCCCGAGGATCTGGCGTGGCTCCGTACTCTTTCCGAGAAGCGGGACGAGGGGGCGGACAGGCGTTGGGCGGACGACGGATTTGCGGTTCGTTCTCATGAGGGAAGGGTGTACATTTTTGGTGCCAATGCCAAGGGCGCGCTGAACGGGGTGTACGACTTTATTGAAGAGAACATGGGTGTTCTTTGGATTCGTGCCAAAGAGGACGTCGGGCTTGTGTACGACGAAATGCCCACAATTACCGTGGAAAAAACGGACTACAGAGAAAAATCCCCTTTTGATATTCGCGGTTGGCAGCCCGTAGGTTTACGGGTAGCCGGCGATCTTACCACACAAATCATGTACGCGAGAAATAAGATGAGTACCTGTTCCGCGGGGGGGATTGAACTTGGGTTGATTCCGTATAGCAGTGTTGGGGTAAAATGGCTTATTACCTCCAGCCCACTTTATGATCCAAACGAAACGGAATACTGGTGTACGGATCTTGCAGGCAAACATCTTTCCTGCGAAGAGTCTGCTCAGATCAACTTTTTCAGTGACAAGGCTGTGGAAGCTGCTGCGGCAACCATTATAGAATACTACAGGGAAACGGACGAAAGGCAAGTGGTTATCGGTATGGAGGATCTGCCGTGGGCTGATATCTATCCCGAGCAGACGGAGCCCTTTGAATATGCTCCCGGGGAGTTTGTGGATCCAAGTGCCGTCAACTATCAGTCCACGGTGTTCTTCACCTTTGTGAATAAGGTGGCAAGGCTCGTAAAAGAAGAATTGCCTGATCTTGAAATGGGAGCCTTTGCATATTACTTTAGCACTCCTGCTCCTGTATGCGAGATTGATGAAAATGTGTGTGTCGTATTCTGTACAATGGAAGAAAACCTTTCCGCTCTCACCGAAGAACCGTGGGGGAATGAGGCAACTAAGGAATTTGCAAGGCTGGAAGCATGGGCGAAGATCACAAATAATCTCAGGTTATACACCTATTACGGGGACGTGATCGCTTCCCCCATGTACTCTCTTCCCGTGTGGGACCGCTTCCAATCCGACGTGATCTATTGCGAAAAGCAAGGCTTCCGCGGCATTCAGGCAGAGGGGCAGGCGGACGACGGAAGCAACTTCGGTTGGCTGGGTGCTTCAGGTGATTGGTGGTCATCCGACGGTACGTCTCCTTACACCAACAGCGATATGTGGGCGATGAATGCCATGCTCTACTGGATTTACGCAAAGGTTTTATGGAATCCTTATGAGGATGTGGATGCGCTGATTGAGTACTACTGCGACAAGGTTTACGGAGACGCCTCCGAATATATGCAGGAGTATTACCGCCTGCTGTACATCGGTTGGAAGGACGGTGCTGCTGTCATGTCGACGGAATTTAATAACGTTCCCCGGTTTGCTACACCTACCGAGACCTACTGGGATTACTTCCTTAACGTAACCGTAGATGGCGTGGATATCCTCGGCGGAATCCAAGAAGCGCTGGAAAACGCATGGAACGCCGCAAACGACGTTCAGAAGGAACGGATTCGTCATATGAGAGAAATATTCTCCGACCCCGAAGCACATTTCATGAGATAAAGAAAAAATCGCTCTTTTCGAGAAACCGAAGAGAGCGATTTTTTATGTAGTTGTTGGATTGAGCCTTACTTCTTACCGAACAGTCCGCCGAGAGCGCCGAGAACGTTCTTTG
>JAZQUQ010000159.1:0-3300 GCA_045631365.1 Eubacteriales bacterium
AGGCATGATCGCCGTACATGTTTTCGGGCTTGTCAAAGGTAGTGAAGCATCTGTTTTTGGTGTTGGAAAGCTCGGTGATCAGGTCAATGAACTGTCGGATATACGTCCAGCCGGGACCGTAGTATGCCTCAAGGAAGGCATCCATGTGGCCGTAGTATTCTTCCTTGCTCATGTAGGGATTATCCAGCGCCTTGGCAAGAAGATAGGTTCTGAGAGCGCCGAATTCCGCACTGGGAGTCTGATAGTTACCCTGTTCGATGATACCCTTGGCACCGATGGTGCTCATAACACGGATGTTGTCAAGAAGTACGTCGAAGTTGGGGTAGGGGGCAAGATAATAGGGGAAATCGATGGTGTAGTCCCAGATGTAGAACTGCTTGCAGATTTCAGACCATTTGGTGATCTGCTCCATGCAGTAGGCGTTCTTGACACAGTTGGGATCGTCAAAGGCGTGATTGAAGCAGTAGTCGATGGTGCAAAGCTCAATGGCAACGTCGTCGTTGCAGGTGATGCCGGTGGGGCAGGGGAAGGAATACTGGTAAGCAAAGGTGATGATGGTGATATCGGTAAAGCCTTCCTTCTTCAGGTCTTCGTCCAGACGGTTCACCAGCTTGATGATGGAGCCTGCGGGGCTGCCGTAGGTGTCGATATCTGCCTGACACTTGTCACAGGTGCAGTAGTTCTTGTTGTCGTTCTGAGAAACGTGAAGCAGCTTCTTCGTGGGATTTTCCGTCAGCCATTCGATGGCAGATCGCTTGATTTTCTTATAAACGCTGGTGTTGTTAAGGCAGGGCTGCTGAGAGGAATCCTGACCGGAAAGGGCGGCGAAGGTATGAATGCCGTTCAGATGGAAGTTTTCGCTTCCGCCGAACTGAACGGAATCGGGGTTTTCGTTGTACATTCTGCGGCGTTTGCCGTCACCGTTCTGGTAGCGCTTGACGGAGAATTCTTCGTTGAAGGCTTCGGTCCAGTAGATGTCGCGGATTTCAAAGCTGTGAACGAAATCGATGTTCACGTCGGCAATATTGAGGGAATCCGCCTCACGGCAAGTTTCGGTATCTGCCGCAAAGAAACCCCAGCCGAGGTTTTCCTCAAGGAAATGGTACACGGCGTACAAAGCGCTTCTCTTTGCGCTGCCCGCAAGGACGATTCCGTCACCGTCTGAGAAAATCTTGAAGTTGTTGGCGTCGCTGACGATGGTTTCGTCGATGGAAATCCGCTTTACGCCCGCTTCAACGGGGGTTTCGGAGATGGTGAGGGTTACGCCCGTGGTCAATTCAATGTACTTCTGAAGCTCCGATGCCGCATAGGGGATAACGCCGCCTGCGGAGGTGTTGCAGGAGATCACGTATTCTGCAATATCCGTGCCGTTGATTTTCAGCTCATTTACGGGATAGGGATTGGGGTCAACGGGGGCTTCCGTTTCCTTTACTTCTGTTTCCATGGTCGCTGTCTCCTTTGTCTCTGTTTCGGCGAATGCGGTTTCCGAAGGATTCGTCTCAGCCGAGGGTTCGTTTTTTACGCAGGATGCCATGGTTGTCCCCAGCATCAGCAGCGCAAGGATCAGGGATAACGCTTTCTTCATTGGTGTGTGCTCCTTTGTTCTGTTATTCTGTGGTTTTGCACGGTTATGACGCCTCAATTGTACCATAGATTCCGTTGTTTTGCAATAGACAATCCGTGATTCTCTCGGGAAATTCCGTCGGGAGGCGAAAAATGTTCAAGATTTATGGAGTGTTTTCCTCATAATGGTGTTCAAAATTCACCCAAGTGCGGGGGTTGTCGCTTTCGTTTACTTCTATGGGGAGGCGGTAGGATTCGGTGATCCACACCATGCCGAGGGAAAGGCACCGTTCGTGGAACGCTTTTACCTCTTGAATCAGGGCTTCTTTCCGCTTTTCGTCTCCCGAGGTCATTTCTCGCTGATGGATGGCACCGAGGCGGAGGTAGTCCATGGAAATGCGGAGGCGTTGGATATGGAGGCGTTGGGTTTCCGTTTCCGCCAATTCTTCGGCACGGTCAAACAGGCGGATCAGCTCGTCGTTATAGGGAGCAAAGGCGTGTTCGCCAAACATCACCTCGGGGGAGGAGTACACGGAATAGCACTTTCCGTTTTCGGCGGCAAGGCGGTGGATGAGATCGAAATAGGTCTTGATTTCCCGCCAGCCCGCCCCATAGAATGCTTTGAAAAACTCGGTGATATAGGCTTCATACTCGGCTTTGGTCATCTGCGGTTCTTCGATGAGCTTGGCACAGAGGAAATTACGGAGGTCGCCGAATTCGGGGCTTGGGGTATGGGGATTGCAGAGGTTGATGTAACCCCAGCCACCCAGCCCGTTGAAGGCGCGGTACTTTTCCCAAAGGGTATGGAGATCGGGATAGGGTGCGTAGTAGTAGCGGAAGTTGGTTCCGTAGTCGTAGATGGCGAAATGCTTGGCGATTTTCTTCCACTTTTCGATCTGACGGAAGGTGTCGCCGCTGTCTTTCATGCCGTAAGTTACCACATGGCAGTCCTCGTGGTCGGTGAGGGGATGGGCGGCACAAAGATCGAGGGGGGCCATTTCCACGGTGACGCGGTCGTGGCAGGTGATGTTATCGGGGGCGGTGAGGGTATAACGGTAGGCAAATGTGATCAGCATAACTTCCGGATAGTTTGCCGCCAGCTCTTCCGCAAGGTAGTTCATCAGCTTGATGACGGAACCGGAGGGGGCGCCGTATTTCTTTAAATCTTCGGTACAGGCGGGGCAGGTGCAATGTTCGTCCGTATCGTTCTGGGACACGTGGATGGTGCGGGTGCCGGGATGCTCCGTGAGGAATTTGCGGATGTTTTTGAGCATATTTGCACGAACCATAGTGCTGTTAAGGCAGGGGTTAGGGTCGCTGCCGGTTCCGGTTTCCGACAGTCTGCCGAAGGTGTGGATTCCGTTTGGGCAATAGTTGACCATGCCGCCGAAGTCGTGAAGTTCGGTGCATTTTCCGTCCCCGTTCATGTACCGCTTGAGGCAGATATCGCGGTTTCGGTAGTCATAGGCATAGAGACAGCGGATTTTGTAGGGGTGGGTATAGGTGTAATCGAGGTTGGAAAGGTCCACGGTATCGGGGGCAAGGCAGGTTTCCGTATCGGAGGTGAAGAAAATCCAGCCGAGGGCTTTTTCGAGGAAGTGATACACGGCGTACAGGATACCGCGGTCGTGGTCGCCTGCAATGACGAGTCCGTTCGTGTCGGTGAACCAGCGGTAGGTGCAGTCGTCTTGGATGGTGGTGGCATCGAGGAGGATTCGCTTGGTGCCTGCGGGGAGG
>JAZQUQ010000160.1:0-15890 GCA_045631365.1 Eubacteriales bacterium
ATACCGAAGGAGTCAAGGCGAACGACGGATTCCGATTGGGTGGGCGTTTCGACGGTTTCGATGTTGTAGTACAGGGTGTGGGTGTACTCCTGACCGTTTTGGATAAAGGTGAAGGTGTTTTCACCCGGCTCCAGGGAGACATAGAGGGAGAAATAACCGCTTTTGGTTCTTCCGATCTTTTGTCCATTGAGAGTAAGGGAATAATATGGGTCGCTCATGCCGATGAGATAGGTGTGATCCGAGGTAAGAACCGTTCCGCTTTGAGGAGACGCGACGGTGACACCGTGCCCGTTGGAGGCAATATCGGTATAGAGGATGTCGGAACGGAATGCCCGAATCAAGTCATCGGAAGCACCGTTGATGTTTCGGTTGATCTCGTCGTAGCCGTAGAAAATGCTGCCGCGGTAGGAGCGTTCGCTTCTTGCAAACTCTACTTGCTCGGTAAGCTGTCCTTGGGGCGATTCCCAGCCTCCGTCTTCATAGCGGTAGGAAGCATGGGAGACGTAGAGCTTGACGTCGGTTCCGTCCAAGGCGGCATTCCACCAGCGGAGAACGGTATCAAAAGGGGTGGAGGTGTTGTCAAAATCCCAGTAAATCTGAGGGGATATGTAGTCAACGGTTCCGCTTGTGATCCACGCCAGCGCGTCACAGTACAGAGCGTGATACGCCTCAAATCCGTGAGGTGTGTCGCTTCCGCCGTTTGTGCCGTCATTGTTCTGCCATACGCCTGTGGGGGCTACGCCGAAAACGCATTCGGGATCTGCCTCGTGGACGGCGTTATAGCAGAGGCGGATAATCTGATTGATATTCTCTCGTCTCCAGTCGGCAATGCTGTCAAACATGGAGCCGTAGAAGGCATACTCTTCGGCATCGTCGAACTCTTCCATGATGCCGTTCTCGTTATAGACGGGGTAGGGGTAGAAATAGTCATCAAATACCACTCCGTCTACGTCGTAGTTCTCCACAATCTCGCGGACACCGTCTGCAACAAATTGGCGTACTTCCGCAAGACCTGCGTTGAGGTAAAGCTTTCCGTCTGCGTAGGGTACCACCCAATCGGGATTGTTCTTGGCGGGGCTTCCGTCGGGGAGCGCGGAGAGATCGGTGCCTGCAACGGTAACGCGGAGAGGATTGACCCACGCATGAACGTAGATGTTCATGGAATGGGCTTTTTTTACAAGGTAGTCAAGAGGGTCAAAGGTGAGAGTGCCGTCAGCGGAGAGATACCGCGAAACGGGGAACATTTGGCTGTTGTATAAAGCATCGCACGCAGGTCGAACCTGAAAGAAGATGGTGTTCAGTTTGTTTTTGGCGCATGTCAAAAGAATGTTGTCCAATTCCGCCTGAAGGGCAGCGGCTGACAGGGTGTTGGAGGACGGGTAGTCAATATTGTAGACCGATGCTACCCAAACGCCGCGGATCTCCGAATCGGGATTGATGATGCTCATGGAAATAAAATTTTCCTTCGGAGGCTCCATGGGTTCAAGATGAAAGGAAGGCTGCTCTGTTTTGGTACAGGAATTCAGCAAAAACAGGACGAGAAACGTGAAAAACAGAGTGAAAAGGTGTTTTTTCTTCGAATTTGCGTTCATGACTTGTCCTTTCCGCAGTTTGTGTTGGTACTGCATCTATTTTATCATATCTGATCGGTAAAAATCAAGCAAAACTTTACGTTTTTTTCGTCTGACAGAACTCTCGATAAGAAAAAGATGTGGAAAATATGTCAAAATATTACAGAGATTTGTTCGCTGAACGGCAATTGACTAAAATAATGCACGAAAAGAGCGGCTGCAGGGATAAAAACGAGCTTTGAATGGGGAGAATCCCATAAAATGACGCGCACGATTGACGAAAGTTGTCGAAAATGGATTGTGTCGTTTCTTTCTTTTATTTTATTTACATCTTTTTCTTGACCGCAGAGGCAAAATGAGGTATAATACTATAGATGATAATATGCGGCTTTTTTTGAATTCATGCTGCGGGAAGGGGCAAAGGTGAAATATGGTTGAAATAACAGGGGTTTTGCCTCACTCAAGGGCAGACCGACACGGAATCCGTCCGGGGGATATTCTGCTGAGTATTAACGACTATCCCATCAACGACGTGCTGGACTATCGGTTCCGTCTTGCGGAGGATACGGTTGTTTTAAAGCTCCACCGCGGTCCCGAGCTGATCGACGTGAAGATCAGAAAATCCACCTATGACGATATCGGGCTGGAGTTCGGTACTCCTTTGATGGACAAAAAGCACCGCTGCGAGAACAAATGCATCTTCTGCTTTATTGATCAGAATCCCAAGGGGATGCGGGAGACCATTTACTTCAAGGACGACGATTCCCGCCTGTCTTTCCTTCACGGGAACTACATCACGCTGACCAATCTTCGGGACGCGGATATTGACCGAATTCTTGAGATGCATATCTCGCCCGTCAACGTGTCCGTTCATACCACCAATCCCGAGCTTCGGGTGATGATGATGAAAAATAAACGGTCGGGAGAAGTGCTCTCCTACCTTCGCAGATTGGCGGATGCAGGAACCAAGCTCCGCGGACAGATCGTACTGTGTAAGGGAATCAACGACGGGGCAGAGCTTGACCGTTCCATGCGGGATCTATCGGAATATTATCCCGCCCTTGACAGCGTTTCCATCGTTCCCGCAGGGCTGACTGCACACCGAGAGGGACTTTACCCCCTGGAACCCTTTACGGCGGAAGAATGTGCTGCTGTGATCGCTCAGGTCACCGCGTTCGGCGATGCATGCGAGAAACGTTTCGGCGAGCGAATCTTCTTTGCCTCCGACGAATTCTACGTAAACAGCGGTATTCCACGTCCCGCGGATGAATATTACGGCGAGTACGCCCAGATTGAAAACGGGGTCGGTATGCTGACTTCTTTTGAGACCGAATTCCGTTCTATGCTGACCACTCTCTCCGAAGAGGAAAAATCCGTTTCACGAAACGTGTCCGTTGCAACGGGCGAGGCGGCTGCCGAATTCATGAAAGGCTTGATCGGCGAGCTTACCGCTGTTTGCCACAACGTGAAGTGCACCGTGTACCCCGTGAAGAACAACTTCTTCGGCGGACAGGTGACAGTAACGGGACTTCTCACAGGAAAGGATTTGGCAGAACAGTTGAGTGGAAAGGACCTTGGAGAAACCCTGTTCCTCTCCCGCACCACACTCCGAAGCGAAGGAGACCTGTTCCTCTGCGGAATGTCCACGGAGGAGCTGTCCGAACGGCTGAACGTTCCTCTCTGCTTCACAGAAAGCGACGGCGCCGAATTCTTACTGAAGCTCCTTGGTTTAGAGTGAATGTTCAGTAAAACTTGATTTGATAACAGTATAAAAAGGTTTTTGAGGGGTTTGGGGAACTTTTTCCTCAAAAAAGTTCCCCAAGGAAAAGAAAGGATTAAAAATATGGGAAGACCGATAATTGCTATTGTAGGCCGTCCGAACGTTGGAAAGAGTACCCTCTTCAACAAGCTGATCGGCGAGAGACGTGCCATTGTTGAAGATACACCCGGTATCACCAGAGACCGTATTTACGGCGAGACCGAGTGGAGAGGGAAGAACCTCATCGTTATCGACACAGGCGGTATTGAACCGAAGACCGACAACATCATTCTGAAGAAAATGCGTGAGCAGGCACAGATCGCCATCGATACTGCCGACGTCATCCTGTTCATGTGCGATATCCGCACGGGACTTCTGGCAGACGACCGTGACATTGCGGTTATGCTGAAGAAGAGCGGCAAGCCCGTTGTTCCCTGTATCAACAAGGCGGACAAGATCGGCGACACTCCTGCGGAATTTTACGAGTTCTACGAGCTTGGCTTCGACATCGACCCCATCGCGCTCTCCTCTCTCCACGGAAGTGGAAGCGGCGACGTGCTGGATGCGGTGCTGGATGCGCTCCCCGATTTTGACAGTGAGGAAGAGGACAACGACGTAATCAACGTAGCGGTCATCGGTAAGCCCAATGCGGGCAAATCGTCCCTTGTGAACCGTATCGTGGGTACAGACCGCTGCATCGTCTCCGACATTGCAGGAACCACTCGTGATGCCATCGACACCTACATCGAAAACGAGCACGGCAAGTTCAACATCATCGACACCGCGGGAATCCGCCGTCAGAGCAAGGTGGAGGAAAGCGTGGAACGGTACAGCGTACTTCGTGCCAAGATGGCAATCGAGCGCGCGGACGTGTGCATCATCATGGTAGATGCCAACGAGGGCGTCACCGAGCAGGATGAACGGATCGCAGGTCTGGCACACGAAGCGGGAAAGGCATCTATCATCTGCATCAATAAGTGGGATACCATCGATAAGGATAACTATACCACAAACGAATTCACAAAGGATGTGTATACAGCACTTTCCTATATGCAGTACGCACCGTTGATGTTTATTTCCGCAAAGACAGGTCAGCGCGTGGATAAGCTGTTCGATCAGATCAAGTACGTCCACAATCAGACCTCCATGCGTGTGTCCACCGGTATGCTGAACGACGTTCTCGCCGATGCGGTAGCAAGAGTTCAGCCCCCGTCCGACAAGGGCAGACGCCTGAAGATTTACTATATGACACAAAGCTCCGTGGCTCCGCCCACCTTCGTGCTGTTCTGCAACAACGCGGAGCTGTTCCACTTCTCGTATCAGCGTTATATCGAAAACTGCCTCAGAACCACTTTCGGCTTCAAGGGAACTCCCGTCCGTTTGGTGATCCGTCAGAAGGGCAGCGAAGACGACAAATAATTTCACAAATTCAAAACGATAGAATGAGGAGAATGTATGCTTCTGTTTTTTCTTGATAATCCCATCAGCAAATGGGGATTGGTTGGCGAATTTTTCCTTAAAAACGGCTTGCTGATTGAGAACGCGAACGGAGGAATGGCGATTCCTACTCTCCCCGCGTTGATCACTTTGTTTGCGTATATGCTCATTGCGTATTTGCTGGGAAGCCTCAATACGGCGGTGATTGTATCCAAGCTCATGTATAACGACGATATCCGAAACTACGGAAGCGGAAACGCCGGATTCACAAACGTGATGCGTACCTTCGGTCTGAAGGCGGCAGCGATCACTTTTGGCGGCGACATTCTGAAAACCGTTCTGTCCGTTACCATTGCGTGGCTCCTCCGCGGCTATATTGCGGCGTTTGTTGCAGGTTTTGTTTGCTTCATCGGACATATTATCCCCTGTTTCTACCAGTTTAAGGGTGGAAAAGGCGTTCTTTGCGCCGCAGCCATGATGCTGATGCTGGATTGGAGGGTTTTCCTCATTCTGATTGCGGTTTTCGTGCTGGCGGTTCTTGTGACCAAGTACATTTCCTTCGGCTCCATCCTTGCGGCAATGATTTTTCCCTTGGCAATGTCCAAACTGAATCTTGCTCCCGCCATGCTGCCCGTGCTTCTCTCGTTTATCATTGCGGCTGTGGTGGTATTCAAGCACAGAACCAACCTGATGCGTATTTTTAACGGTACGGAAAGCAAGTTCTCCTTCAAGAAGAGCAAAGCAAAGGCGGAAGAAACAAAAAATGGCTGATTTGACACCAAAAAAACGGGAGGAATTCGCCTCTCTTGCGGAAAAAAGTGCCCTGTCGGGAAACCTCGTCAACGTGGTGTTTCATTCCCCGTCCGGAGGCGACGTGCTGAAGGCGAAGGGGACTCTCCGTGTGATCGGCGGCGCGAGAGTTCTGCAGCTGGAGAAAAGCTGTACCGAGGGTCGTGTGGTGCAGGAGAATATTCCCCTTGACTGTGTGGCGAAGACCCTTCTTCAGACCTGCGCCGTCTTCCGTAAGGCGGACCTCAACGACAAAAACGGCACGGCATCCTATATGACCTCCGCAAAAGGGAAGGAGACCCTCCTTGTGAAGGGAAGCCTCAAGGACCCCGATTACGGAGCAAATCCCGCGGATGGAGTTGAAACATCCGAAATCCTCGGCAACGACAAGGTGAAGAACCGCCTTCTCACGGGAGAGGAGCCGTTCCTCCGCCTTCTCGATATCGCCGATAAGAACGGGCGGATCCACGACAAAAAACAGGCGAAATTCCGTCAGATCTGCCGCTTTACCGAGTATATCAAGGAAGCGGTGGAAACCCTTCCCAAATCGGATGAGATTTACGTCTGCGACCTGTGCTGCGGCAAGAGCTACCTCAGCTTTGCGGCGTACTACTGCCTCAGCGAGATCATGGGTTTCCGTGTGACCATGTCCTGCGTGGATTTAAAGAAAAGCGTGATCGACTATTGCGGGGAGACAGCGAAAAAATGCGGATTCCACGGCATGAAGTTCCTTTGCATGGACATCAATGCTTTCGAACCCGAGCAGCGCCCCGACCTTGTGATCTCCCTCCACGCCTGCGATATCGCAACGGACATTGTTCTTGATTTTGCGGCACGGCACGGGGCAAGGATCATTCTCTCCACCCCCTGCTGTCACCACGAAATGAAGAATAATCTGGATTGCGCTCCTCTGGAGTTTATCGCCAAACGCCCCGTGCTGAAGCAGAAGCTGTGTGATGCGGCAACGGATGCTCTCCGTTTGCTGAAGCTGGAGGCGGAAGGGTACCGAGTGGATGCCACCGAGTTTATCGACCCCGAGGACACACCTAAAAACGTGATGCTTCGGGCACACAAACGAAAGCATTTCCCCAAAACGGAAAAACAGGCGAAAACGGAGGAATACCGTTCGGTATACCGCTTCCTTTACGGCAAGGAAGCTCCCGAACCCTTCGATTTTCGAGAATGAATTCCCGAATAAAGCAAATTGTATTGCGCTGTATACAGAAAGGATTACCATCATGGATATCAAAGCGCTGGAACAACAGATCGGCAGAACCGATATTACCGCAGAGGAACGTCTTGCGGCTCTCCGTGAGCTGAAGGCGGTTTCCGAGCCCCCTGTACAGGGTGTATTTGTCAACAACCACATTCACACCTCTTACTCCTTCTCTCCCTACACTCCCACCTCCGCTGTTTACTTTGCGTGGAAGGCAGGACTCCGTACCGCAGGTATCATGGACCACGACAGCATCAGCGGTGCAAAGGAGTTTATCGAAGCGGGAAAGATCATGGGTATGCCCGTGACCTGCGGTGTGGAATGCAGAGTGAACGTAAAGGGGACCGCCCTTGAAGGAAAGCGGATCAACAATCCTGACCAGCTCTCCTGCGCATACCTTGCCATGCACGGGATTCCTCACCAGAACATTGACGAGGTGGCAGAAATCCTCGTTGGTGTGCGCGCAAAGAGAAATATCCGCAACGCAAAAATGTGCGAACGGATTACCGAGATCACCAAGGCAAACGGCATCACCCTCGATTTCGAGAAGGATGTTTATCCTATTTCTATGGCTCATGAGGGGGGAAGCGTGACCGAGCGTCATATCCTCTATGCCCTCACCAAGAAGATCACCGACCGCTATCCCGACCGTGGGGAGGCTTGTGATTTTATCGAAAAGCTGACCGAATCCCCCCTCGGTGATAAGGTGCGCGATAAGCTGATCTCCGCTCCCGAAAACTTCTATGAATACGACATTCTCGGCGTTCTGAAGGGATATCTGGTAAAGAGATTCTACATTGACGCAGACGAAGAATGCATGAACATCCGCGAGTTCACCGCCCTTGCGAAGAAGGTTGGTGCGGTCAGTGCCTACGCATATCTGGGTGACGTGGGAGAAAGCCCCACAGGGGACAAGAAGGCGCAGAAGTTTGAGGACGATTACCTTCCCGAACTCTTTGAGGTGCTTCGTGACTGCGAATTTGCCGCTGTTACCTATATGCCTTCCAGAAATACCCCGGAACAGCTCACTCGTCTTATCGGTATGTGCCGCGAAAACGGCTTCTTCCAGATCAGCGGCGAGGACATCAACTCCCCCCGTCAGTCCTTCATCTGCGAGGCTCTCAATAATCCCGCATACTCCCACCTGATGACCGCAACCTACGCCCTCATCGGAAGCGAAATCGCCGGCACCGCAAACATCGAAAACAATATGTTCTCCGACGCCACCAAGGCAAAATACCCCGACCTTGACGAACGCACCGCCGTCTACTCCAAAATCGGCGGGATGCAGTGATATAAGGGGCATTTGCGGGGAGATGCTTTTTGCAAAAAGCACCTCCCCGAACCCCTCCGCAAAAACCTTTGAACAAATTGTTTTTTAGGAAAATCTACGATGTAAAGTGCATCGCAAATCTATCGTATGGCATGTTTGATGCACAGTCCTTACCCATACATAGTATAAAAGTTTTTGCCGGGCTTTTTTCAAAAAGCCGCGTTTTCTCCCGCGTAGCTCCCATAACTTGAAATTTCGTTTTTGAAAGGATATAGAATCATGAGTCTTGAAACATTGGTTGGACTTTCCAACAGATACGGCAAGGATCCTGCGTTTGTGCTTGCAGGGGGCGGAAACACCTCCTTTAAGGATGACGCTACCCTTTATATCAAGGGAAGCGGAACTTCTCTTGCTACCATCACACCCTGCGGTTTTGTAAGAATGGACAGAGCGAAGCTTTCTGCCATTTGGGACAAGACATATTCTGCTGACATCAAGGAAAGAGAAGCGGAAGCGCTTTCCGATCTCATGGGCGCAAGATGCTTCGGGGAAGAGGCAAAGCGTCCTTCCGTTGAGACCCTTCTCCATGATCTGTTCCCTCAGAAGCTGGTTCTTCACGTACATCCCGCCGCTGTAAATGCCATTACCTGCTCCAAGGGCGGAAAGTCTGCTGTGCTTGAACTGTTCCCCGAGGCGGTTTGGGTAGACGAATGCGAGCCCGGCTATATTCTTGCTGCAAACTGCCGCAAGATGATGCAGGAATACAAGACCGCTTCCGGTAAGGATGCATCCGTTGTGTTCCTCCAGAACCACGGTGTCTTCTTTGCAGCGGACGACGAGGCTGCTCTCGATGCGCTTGTTGCATCCGTAATGGATTCCATCAACACAAAGCTGACCGTAAAGCCTGATTTCACCCCCGTTGCAGAATTCGACCGCGAAACCGCAGCAAAGATCGCTCCCGTTCTCCGTATGCTGTATAACGCCGACGGACAGGCTGCCTGCGTGTTTGAGACAAACGCACAGATCCTCAAGTTTGCGGAATCCGCAGAGGCTTTTGCAGCGCTGAAGGAACCCCTTTCTCCCGATCATGTGCTCTACTGCAACGCAGAGCCCCTCTATCTCGAAGCATTCGAGCCTGCAGACGTCAAGGCTGCTTTCGATGAGCTGACTTCCCGCCGCGGATTCATGCCCAAGGTTGTGTTTGCAAAGGGAATCGGTATGTTTACCCTCGGCAGCTCCCTCAAGGAAGCAAAGACCGCAGCCGCTGTATGGACCGATGCCATGACCATCACCGTTCTCAGCGAAAACTTCGGCGGTGTGTCCCACATGACACCCGCAATGGTTGACTTCATCGTCAACTGGGAGGTTGAATCCTACCATGCACAGGTAAATCTCGCTTCCGACAACGGAAAGAAGCTGGCAGGAAAGATCGCCATCGTAACAGGAAGCGCACAGGGCTTCGGTGAAGGTATCGCACGTTACCTTGCTAAGGAAGGCGCATCCGTTGTTATTGCAGACATGAACAAGGCAGGTGCCGAAGCGACCGCCGCAAAGATTGCGGAAGAATTCGGTGTACCCACTCTTCCCGTAGCGGGCAACGTATCCGATGAGGACAGCGTGAAGGCGATGATGGAAGAAACCGTTCTTGCATTCGGGGGTCTTGACGTGTTCGTTAACAACGCAGGTATCGTTCGTGCAGGCTCTCTTGACGAGATGACCAAGCAGAATTTCGAGCTGGTTACCGCTGTCAACTACACCGCATACTTCCTCTGCGCGAAGTATGCCTCCAAGGTAATGAAGCTGCAGCGCGCCGCTTCTCCCGAATACATGGCAGACATCATCGAGATCAACTCCAAGTCCGGTCTTTCCGGTTCCAATAAGAACTTTGCCTATGCGGGCAGTAAGTTCGGCGGTCTCGGTCTCACTCAGTCCTTTGCGATGGAGCTTGCTCCTTACGGCATCAAGGTCAATGCGGTTTGCCCCGGTAACTTCTTAGACGGTCCCCTGTGGTCCGACCCCGAAAAGGGACTGTTTGTTCAGTACCTGAAGGCAGGCAAGGTTCCCGGCGCCAAGACCATTGCGGACGTAAGAAAGTCCTATGAAGACAAGGTTCCTCTGGGACGCGGATGCCGTGTGGAAGACGTTGCTCTTGCGGTTCTCTACATTATTGCACAGAAGTACGAAACCGGTCAGGCGGTTCCCGTAACCGGCGGTCAGGAAATGCTGAAGTAATCGGACGACAGTTGGAATTATAACTTTATATGTAATTATTCACAAAAACAGGGGGGCTGAATGGGAGCCTCCCTGTTGTTTTGTGTAAAATTTGATAAATTATGGATTCCATATAAAAAATGGTGAAGATTCTTGTGTGATTTGCTGATTGACGAAACGGAAAAAAAATAGTATAATTAAACTTAATAAACCAGCATTTGATCAAACAGATATACAGGAGAACGGTTCATCTATGAGAGGAAGAAGAAAGACGGTAAAGATTTCCGAGGCGGAATGGAGCATCATGAAGGTGCTTTGGGACGGTTGTGAGAATAGCGACCGCGGAATGACCCTTGGGGAGATTATTCAGAAGCTTGCCAACATCACCGATTGGTCCGGCACAACGATCCGCACATTGATCATCCGACTTGCGGAAAAGAATGCTGTGGGAATCGACAAGACCACGGGTGTTTATAAGTATTATCCTCAATCCTCCAAGGAGGATTCCATCAAGAGTGAAGTAGATTCCTTTGTGGAGCGCGTGTTTGACGGTTCTTCCTACGGATTGGCGGCAGCGGTTGTACAAAGCGGCAGTCTTTCGGCAGAAGAGAAGGCGGCTCTTGCCAAGCTCCTCAAAGAAAATGCATAAATTGTTGTAAAAATAACAGAAATGGAAGAAAATGCCTCATTTGATGGGGCATTTTTTAATCAAGGAAGATGGAAACAAAAGAACAAATAACACTTTACGATAAGCTGAAGGAGTATTCCAAAAACGGAAGAATTCCTTTTCATATGCCGGGCCACAAGCGTTCGGAGAAGTATGCCTATCTGAACGGGTTGGGTGCATCCATGGATCTTACGGAGATCGACGGATTTGACAATCTTCACGATCCGTCGGAGATTCTCCTGGAAGGGATGACCCTTCTCTCAAGATTGATGGGCAGCAAACGGTCCTTTTATCTGATCAACGGAAGCACGGGAGGGATCCTTGCCGCGGTTCGCTCCACCGTTCCCTTTGGCGGGGAAGTGATCATGGCGCGGAACTGCCACAAGGCGGTCTACAACGCCGTTGAGCTGGTGGGGGCGCGTCCGCGGTATCTGACACCCTGTACGGACGAAACCATGGGGATTTGCCTTGATATTGACCCTCATACGGTGGAGGAAGCCCTTTCCGCATCCCCGAAGGCGTCGGCAGTCATCATCACAAGCCCCACCTACGATGGCGTAGTCAGCGATATTGCCTCCATTGCGGAGATTTGTCACCGACACGGGGTTCCTCTGATTGTGGACGAAGCCCACGGAGCGCATCTCGGTTGGCTGGACGGGGACGTAAAAAGCGCGGCGGCGTTGGGTGCGGATATTGTGATTCAGAGCTATCACAAAACCCTTCCGTCCCTTACGCAGACGGCGGCAGCTCATATTTTCGGTGATCTTATTTCCCCCGAACGGTACGCGTGGGAGCTTTCGGTATTTGAAACCAGCAGTCCGTCCTACCTGCTGATGGCGTCCCTTGACGGATGTGTCCGTCTTCTTGCGGATCGGCGGCAGAGAGCGATGTTTTTCCGTCGGTGGCGGGATGTGATCGACTATGCGGAACTGCGGTTGTCCCGTCTTTCGGGCATTCGAGTGTTCCTTGGGAATCATCTCCCCCCACGTTCGATTCCGGAATACGACCGAAGCAAATTTGCTGTTTCCGTGGATGGAATGACAGGACCGAGGCTGGCGGACATTCTTCGCGGACACAACATCGAGCCTGAGATGGTCTCGGCGGGATACGTTCTGCTGATGACGGGAGCGGACACGGCGAGGGAGCAGATCGACGCGCTGACAGAAGCCTTGACGGAAGCAGCAGAAGAAGGGAAAAACGGAGCGATCGCGGAATGCGTGATTGCAAAGGCAGAAGAAA
Organism: Eubacteriales bacterium; assembly: GCA_045631365.1. Classification (GTDB taxonomy): domain Bacteria; phylum Bacillota; class Clostridia; order Oscillospirales; family CAG-272; genus UMGS1696. The sequence continues at coordinate 12,163 of JAZQUQ010000160.1, forward strand.
GCCCTGCAATTGCCGTCATGACCCCTCACGAAGCACGGCAATGCGAGAAAGAGGTGCTGTCTCTCGATGCGCTCCCCGATGGTGCCGTCAGTGGGGATTATGTGTTTGCCTATCCCCCGGGAATTCCCGTTGTGGTGCCGGGTGAGGTGATCACGGACGGGGTGAAGGCGAAACTTTCGGAGATTTTGCGCCTGAATCTTAACCCTTCCACCCTTCACGGAGCCTTTGTTGGGGAGATTTCTGTGGTCAAGGGGAATTTTGTTGAGAAAACGTATTGACAATCGGGCGGTTTTGCGATATAATTTTATTGTTAATTTGATTTCATTACAAGGAGATTTTTATCATGAAGAGAATCAAGACACTTGCTACTCGTGACCTGGCAAAGAGCGTTAAGAACGGCGGCTGCGGCGAATGCCAGACATCCTGCCAGTCTGCTTGCAAGACCTCTTGCGGTGTTGCAAACCAGAAGTGCGAAAACAAGAACCAGAAGTAAGTTCTGACCCCGTTTTTCGGAAAAATGCCGCTTGTTCATCCGTGAGCAAGCGTTATTTTTTGGTCAGCAGTGCTGACACCCAAACTCGGCATTTTTGAAGCTGGTGTTATACGACAACCCACGACCGGCAGTGCCGATGCCAAGCTCGGCATTTCTGAAGTGTAAATCGTTTGATATCCCACGAGGGGGGGGACGAGGATGACTGCGTAGGGATCGATGTCCCCGACGATCCGTTTCTTCTTCCCGCACCTTCTGCCCCATTTCCAAAAATCTCTTCATGCTATATAAAGGAAAAAATTATGGTTCATCAGTATCAATTAAACGGATATAACATTGTTCTCGACGTATACAGCGGTTCTGTTCACGTGGTGGACGAGGTGGCGTACGACATCATTTCCATGTACGAAACCAACACCCGCGACGAGATTAAGGCTGCAATTCTTGCAAAATACAGCGGCGTGGAAGACGTGACCGCGGAAGATATCGACGATTGCATCGACGACATCGAAACCCTGATTTCGGAAAAGCGTCTCTTCACCGAGGACAACTACAAAAGCAAGGCGATTGATTTCAAGAATCGCTACACAACCGTGAAGGCGCTGTGCCTCCATATTGCACATACCTGCAATCTGAACTGCGAATACTGTTTTGCAGCACAGGGTAAGTACCACGGCGAACGTGCGCTGATGTCCTACGAGGTGGGCAAGCAGGCCCTTGATTTCCTTGTGGAAAACAGCGGCAGCCACGTGAATCTTGAGGTAGACTTCTTCGGCGGCGAGCCTCTTATGAATTTTGACGTGGTAAAGGACCTGGTGGCTTACGCAAGAAGCATCGAGAAGGAAAAGGGAAAGAATTTCCGCTTTACGCTGACTACTAACGGAATGCTCATCGACGATGACGTGATCGAATTTGCCAACCGCGAGTGCCACAACGTGGTTCTCAGCTTGGACGGCAGACGGGAAATTCACGACCGTCTCCGCAAGGACTACGCAGGAAACGGCAGCTACGACCGTATCCTCCCCAAGTTCAAGAAGTTTGCGGAAAGCCGCAATCACGAGGGTTACTATATGCGCGGTACCTTCACCCACAACAACGTGGACTTTACCAAGGATATCTTCCACATGGCGGATATGGGCTTCAAGGAGCTGAGCATGGAGCCTGTGGTATCTCCCGCAGGTACGGAGTATGCACTTACGGAGGAAGACCTGCCCATCCTCATGGAGCAGTACGAAATCCTCGCTAAGGAAATGATCAAGCGGAAGAAAGAGGGCAGAGGATTCACCTTCTATCATTACATGATCGATCTGTCTCACGGTCCCTGCATTTATAAGAGAATTGCGGGCTGCGGCTCCGGTACCGAATATTTTGCGGTTACTCCCACGGGTGAGCTGTACCCCTGCCACCAGTTTGTGGGCGACGAAAAGTACAAGATGGGTGACGTATTCACAGGGGTGACCAACACAGGTCTCCGTGATGAATTCAAGCTCTGCAATGTGTACGCCCGTCCCGAATGTGACGGATGCTGGGCAAAGCTTTACTGTTCCGGCGGCTGTGCTGCCAACGCATACCATGCGACGGGAAGCATCCGCGGTGTCTACGATTACGGCTGCAAGCTGTTCCGCAAGAGAATGGAATGCGCCATCATGATCAAGGCTGCCGAGATGGAAGAAACCGGCGAAGGAATCGAGTTTGCCTCCTGCGGCGACTGCGACACCTGCGTGGACTGCGGCGAATAAATTTGAAATAACAAGAACCACCGAACATTCCTTTGTTCTAAAGGAACGGTTCGGTGGTTTTCTGTTATCGTTTATTGCGTTTATTCATCCGTTTTGCTGCGGCAAAGGTGCCGATGGCGGTCAGGATCATAGCTGCGGTGAAAGCATCTCCCGTTTCGGGGGCGGTTTCTGTGCCTTCCGCGGGGGAACTTTGGGTTCCGCCGTCCTCCGCGTAGGAATGCTCAGCCCAGTAGCCGATTTTATTCGTGTATTCGGTTCCGTTTACAATGTAAATTTCGGAGATATCCACATTGGCGTTTCGTACGGAGAATCCTCTGTTTCCCGAACCGATCAGCATCAGGCTGGTGCGCTGAAGCTCTTCCGTGATCTCTCCCGAGGAGAGGGTGAGCTGTTGGATTACGCCGTTTTCCACGGGGACACGGACGGTGACGGTTTCTCCCGCACGGATTTGCCGGATCATTTCTGTCGATGGAGATTCAAAATCATCCACCGTTCCCTTAGCGCGGATGTTGATCTGAGAAATGTTGGTGGGTTCGTCTCCCGATGAGGTGAGGATCACGGCAAGATAACCGTTTGCGGCGGTATTTTCGGCAAAAGAGAAGGTAAACTCTACGGTGAAATTGCGGGTCCAGTCGGAATCGGGAAGGATCGCGTAAGCTCTTCCGCCGTCGTAGGTTTCGATGTGAAACGCTCCGTTTACGCAGGAAAAACGAGTCAGATCGGAGCTGGAAGTCCCTTTTGCGATTCCCGAAAGGGCGAAATCGGACAGGACGGAAAAATCCTGATGGTAAATCACTTCACCTTGTATGTAAGACGGATTCTGGGCGGAAATCGGTATTCCAAGGGTCAAAAAAACAACGGCAAACAACACGAGCCGTTTCCAAATCAGCATAAACCGTTCCCCCTTCCCACTTGAAACAAGGTATTTTTCTCCCCATAATATTATATAACTTTCCAAAGATTTCGTCAAGGGATTGTATGAAATAATCTGTATTTTTTCACCGTTTTTTGACACAAAATCATAATAAGTCGACGGGATTATGAACAATATTCCCTCTATAGGAAAATGACGGAATTTGATCTTGTGATGACGTGGGGAAAATTCATACATTGCACATAATATATTATCGAAAACAATCTATGTTGTCAATGAAATCCGTGATATAATAAAATGAATGTACGTTAAACGGAAGATTCGCTTTTACCAAAACGAAAGGAGGAGGGAGAATGACGAGATTTGGTAACTTCAGCGGAAAAAACCGTTGGAAAAAGCTTGACAATGCAGCAAAGATTTTTCCCGCCTTGGCATCTCCCGAGGACACTGAGGTTTTCCGAATGTCCTGTGTTCTGAAGGAAGACATCGTTCCCGAGCTCCTTCAGAAGGCCCTGGATTTCACCATGGAGGAATTTCTCTCCTTCCGTGAGACGGTCAGCCGAGGGATGTTTTGGTATTATCTGGAGGACAGCGGAAAGAAGCCTGTAGTTCATGAGGAAACCAA
>JAZQUQ010000161.1:0-12054 GCA_045631365.1 Eubacteriales bacterium
TGTAGATCCATGCGAAATCCATATCCCCGCCATCGGTAGTGTAGTTCGTTGGCAATGCATATGCCTCGGGCGCCGTTACCTTCTCCACACCGCTTTCTGTTTTCAGAGAGGTGACATAAAGCTGATTCTCACGAATCTCCAATCCAATGGATGTGGTAAGGGACGCCAGATCAAAGGCAGTTTTGTCGTTCCGTACCGTATCCGTATCCGCCCACGGATCTTCCGTTTCGGGGGCAGCCGTTTCCACAGAGTCTGTTTCCGTTTTTGCTGTATCAACGGGTGCGTTTGTTTCCGTAGAATCAGTTGCTGATTCATTCGTTTCCGCAGGATCAACCTTGCCGCAGGAGGTAGCAGCAGACGCCAGAATCAATGTGGCGAGAATAAGGGATAATGTCTTTTTCATATGTATTTCTCCTTCAAGTAATTCTGATGTTTACTCCGCTTCACTTATCCAAATCATTTCCGAGCCGCTGTCTCCTTCGATCACTACCGTCAGACCGTTTTCCATCAAATCCGCCCCTGTCTTCTGACAGTTCTGTTCGGGTCTGTCCTCGAAGGTAAGCTGATAGAGGGTATCCCCTTCCAGTCCGCGGAGATAGACGGTCTTTTCGGAGCCTTCCTTGTCCGTAGGCTTCCAAAGCATCACAAGTCCCTTGATCACGTTCTCGGAGTCTGCGTCGATGTACTCCAGTCCGTCCCAATGAACACCGTCGGGTCTGGGAAGGATGTGGTAAAGGTCGCCGTAGCGGATGAGAGGCTTCATCACAGTATTGTAAAGGTTTGCCACGTAATAAGGCCAGTAGGAGAGATCCTCCGCTGTGGTGCCCTGCCAGTTACTGAGCATCACACCGCCCGTCAGCATGGTACGGAAGCCGTAGAGGTAGTCTCCCACCCCCACGTAGTATTGGGAACCCGGGGTATAAGACAGGGCATTGCAGGGAAGCTGAAGCTGTGCGGGATGAATACAGTAAGAAGAATCGTAAAACGACGTATGCAGAGACATAAAGGACGACGAGTCATCGCAGTTGATGACGGACGCCTTGGTCATGGTCCACAAATCCTTCATGGAACCGCCCGAAGAACAGGATTCGTAACGGAAATAATCAAGATTCTCCGTCAGATGGTCGATAATCTCCCCAAATCCCACGGTACACCAATAGGTAACGTCACTTCCCTCCGCAAGATGGCGATTTTCTTCATAAGAAGCAGAGCTGATGGGCTCCCAGTCGGAACGGTATGTGGTAACACCCGATTCGTTAAAGTAGTTGTAGAGATATTCCTTGTAGAATTCCACGCACGCTTCATCCCCAAGGTCTGCGGCAGCGTGAGTACCGAAGGAATAGTGGGAGAACCACTCTTCGTGTCCGTATTCTCCCACGGAGGTAGGAACACCCTCTCGATCAAGCTGGGTGTCAAACAGAAGAACATAAGTAGTGAGTGTCAGCCCCGCTTCCTTCGCTTTATCAACGAATTCTGTCAGATTGGCGGCACCAACGGACGCGAGAACCCCAAGATAAGCGGGATTTCTCACCTCAAGAAGACCGTCGTTCTTTTCTGCCTCCGACAGACGCCACCAACCGAGGTCCCACTTGATCGCCTGAATGCCGTATTGAGCAACGGAAAGACCGAGCTGCATATCCTGCTGAGTCAAAGGCTCGTTTTCGTCCGCCAGCATATTGTCGGGTGCCTTGTAACGAAGGAACCAATGCTTGAAAATATTGGAACCCACATCCACGTCCTCGTCATAGACACCGAGATATACGGAAGGAGTCAGCACCGACTGTCCCCCGTCCGCCTTGGTCTCAAAATCGTTTTCCGCAAGCTGAACGGAGAGCTTGGCACCGCCTTCTCCCTCCCCCGCCGCAGTCAGCGTGCCGTGTGTCCATTCGAGGGCGTAATAAATGCCGTTGATACCGTAGTCCACGTACATCATGGGGATGTATCCGCTCTGGTTCCAGCCGTGAACGGTACTGGTATACGCCTCTGCCGTTTCACCGTCGGACAAAAGGGTTTGATAAATACCGCCTATACCATTGTTTTGCCCGGAAATCTTTCCGTGTTCTTCCTTGCCATGTCCCTCTGCCATGCCGCTTTCCTTGTGGAAGCTCCACGCAGTAGGTGCGGCTTCCCCCGATACTGCCACCGTAAAGATTTCCGCAGGCTTATAGAGAATCGTCTTTTCACCGTTGTTGGTGAAGGTTCCGAAGAACTCAAAGGGCCCTGCCATATCGGCTCTTGCCACCACGGTCAGCGCATAGGAAGCGGAAACCGCCGTATCCTCAAAGAGAAAGGTATATCCAAGACCACCGTCACCGTCGTTGTAGGTGGTGTAACCCTTGTAAATCCATGCAAAATCGGCATAATCGCCGCCGCTTTCGTAGTCCCCATGCTGAGACGGCAGTGCATAGGCTGTGGGGGAGGCAATCTTCTCCACCCCGCTCTCCGTCTTCAGCGAGGTAACGAACAGCTGATTCTCACGAATTTCGAGACCGATGGACGTGGTAAGGGACGCAAGAGCAAAGGCGGTCTTGTCGTTCCGCACAGTCTCGGTATCCGCCCACGGGTCATCTGTTTCGGCAGCATCTGTTTCAGATGTTGATGTGTCGGCTGCATTTGTTTCGGCAGCTTTTGTCTCGGCAATCTCGGTCTCCTTTGCCGTTCCATTGTTTCCGCAAGAAACCATAGATGACGCCAGAAGGAGGGCTGCAAGAATAAATGTAAGCTGTTTTTTCATATTGTTCACCTCATATTATACTTTCTCAAAAAACCAAACCTGACCCGCGCGCTTCTCCACGGTCATGGTAAAGCCATTCTTTAGGGTCTCACCCGACAGTACCTTTTCCTCCCCTGTTTCGGGATTGGTCAATAGGTAGGTTGTCTCTGCATCAAGTGCAGCCATAACTGCCGTAAAGCTTTCCTCGGGACAAGCGTTGTTCCGCACCGCCTGAAGAAAGCCCTTTCCGCTGTCGGGATTGTAGAAATACATGGCGTAAAAATCCTCACGGGACTTTCTGCATTCGGTCAGCGGGTAGTAATCCGCATCCAGCATCAGCTCTGCGGCACGGCGCCAGATGGGGAGCATCTCACGTGAAAGTGCGTAATCCTCCTCGGCGGCATCCCACATCATCATCTCGGTAACGGCGGGCGTAAACATAGCATGGTAGGAGAAGCGGTCGGGCTTATGATCCACGCGATTGGTGTAATCCCCTGTTACGGGATCGTCCCAGTTGTGGTTGGATGCACGGAAATAGGGAACCCACTCAAACATCTGTCTGTGCTGCTTCTGCTTGATGGGATGGTGACCGTAGCCCACATCCGTATAATGGAGGGGAACGGAACGGCGCATCATTTCAAGGTCGTTCCGACGACCGCCCGAAGAGCAGCAATCGATCCACAGCCCGGGATTCCGCTCCAGAATGGTGTCCCAGAAGAAATACAGGTTCTGAATATGCAGGTTTTCCATAGCACCGATCCGATCCTCGTCCTCATACTTCGTCCAAGCGGGCTCGGGGTCAATATTAAAGTCCTGACGGTAAACCGTTACTCCGTATTCCTTGATAGCGCGATCCACCCGTTCAATGATGTAATCCGCACATTCCTTTCGGCTGAGATCCGCCACAAAACCGTGCCATCCCTCGGGATACAGAATCCACTCGGGGTGTTCTTTCCCCAAATCCGATTCCTCCATGGCCCGCTCCGGCTCCATCCAAAGGAGGAAATCTATCCCGTTTTCCCTGCACTTGTCTCCGATTTCACCAAGTCCCTTGGGGAAACGGACGGGATCGTGCCGCCATGTGCCAACCTTCCACCAAGTCCGATCACAGAGGTACCAACCCGCGTCGATCCACCAGAGATCGGGATGCACCCCGTTTTTGATATAGGTCTCCAACGCGCGGATCTGTCCTTCCGCCGTGGCAGATGTAAACTCGGGAGTTCCTCCCTCTGCGAGGAAAATGCCGCAATGCTTCGGCGGGAGAGGCTTTCCGTTCACCTGAGGCAAAATATGGTCAAAATACCACCGTCTCCACAGGTTTATGCCCCTTGACTCGTCGCCGCAGAAAATCTGCAGATTCACACGGGGAGTACGCATGGTCTCTCCGGGACGAATCACAAAATGACACCGCTTCTGACCGAAGGAAACCGCAGCCCCCTTCTCTGCACGGGCGATGTCGGCAAACCACATTCCCGTCCAACCCACGGCAATGTTCACACCGAATCCGTCAAACATCAGCCGCATATAGGGGAACGCCCCCTTGCAGGACGTGCCGTTGATGGGGGTGATCCGCATGGACTTCCCGTCCGTTAAGGTATCTCTCCACCATTCGTATCCTTCTTCGTTCTGGGTATCACCGTTTCCGTGAATCAGAACGGGATTTTCCCCTTCCATCACGCCCTCTGCAATACGGATATCAGACACAACGCCCGTGCAACAGCCGCCCTTATTGGTGAAAAATGCGACAAACTCCGTCACGGGGTAATCCCGATATTCCTTTACCTCCACCTTGATCTCAAGGCAGTCGTCCACCATGGCATGAACGGTATAGCCCTTGATACGGGAATCGGTCAGATGTCTCTCCACCGAAGGATTCCACTCGGCTGAAATCCCCTCATACTTTTTTCCGTTATATGTAAAGGAAATGGGCAGCTTTTCGGGAGAAGTATACCGAAAAATCTTCTCCATCAACGCCATCTCCTGCTTGGTTACAATACTTTTCATAGGAAATTCCCTCCAAAAACAACTGTGCAAACGTTTGCTCTCTTGGTATATTCTTATGATATCACAAAAGAAAAAACGTGTCAAGTACTGCACGTGAAAAACAGATTTTTTCTCGTACAGTACCCTGACACGGGCTTGTTTTGCCGCTTAATGCATATGGCATGCGGCGCAGTTTTCACAGTCGGGGAATATGCTGTGATCATACTCAATGCCGTTCTTTTCGTAGTAATCCCGAAGGGCGTTTTTGATGGCTTCCTCTGCTAAAACGGAACAATGAATCTTGTGCTTCGGTAAACCTCCCAGCGCCTCCGTTACCGCCTTGTTGGTCAGCTCCAAGGCGTCGGAAATGGGTTTTCCTTTGATCAGCTCCGTTGCCATGGAGCTTGATGCAATGGCGGAACCGCAGCCGAAGGTTTCAAACTTCACGTCGGTAATCACGTCGTTCTCGATTTTCAGATAGATCTTCATAATATCGCCGCATTTGGCGTTGCCCACTTCGCCCACGCCGTCGGCATCCTCAATGACGCCCACATTGCGGGGATTTTTAAAATGATCCATTACTTTTTCACTATATAATGCCATAATTGACCTCACTTTTCATTCTTTTATGGTCCATTCCCGCTTGCCGTTCACAAGATCGCGCCACACGGGAGACATATTCCGAAGTCGTTCCACGACCTCGGGTACTTTTTCGATGATATACTCAATCTCCTCCGCTGTATTATACTCGCTGAGTGAGAGACGGAGAGACCCGTGCGCAATTTCATGGGGTCTTCCGATGGCAAGGAGCACGTGAGACGGATCCAGCGACCCGGATGTGCACGCCGAACCCGAGGATGCGCTGATCCCTTCCATATCGAGGTACAGAAGGAGAGATTCCCCTTCAATTCCCTCGAAGCAGAAGCTGACGTTTCCGGGCAGACGGTGTTCCCTGTCCCCGTTGAGAACGGATCGGGGAATTCTCGAAAGTCCCTCAATGAGCCGTTCGCGGAGCTTCGTCACCTTTTCGGTATTTTCCGCCATGTGAAGGCAGGCTTCCTCAAAAGCGGCAGCCATTCCCATGATTGCGGGAAGATTTTCCGTTCCCCCGCGCTTCCCTCTCTCCTGGGCACCGCCCTCGATAAGATTGGTCAGGGGAAATCCCCGTCTTGCCACCAACGCCCCCACGCCCTTGGGACCGTCGAATTTGTGTGCGGCAAGGGAGAGAAGATCAATGTTCTCCGCCTTCACGTCAATGGGGTGATGTCCCGCAGCCTGCACCGCATCGGTATGAAACCAGACGCCCTTTTCACGGCAGACCTTGCCGATTTCCCCGATGGGAAGGACAGAGCCGATCTCGTTGTTGGCGTACATAACGGTCACCAGGCAGGTGTCAAAACGGATCGCCTGCCTTACATCCTCTGCAGAGATCATCCCGTTTTCCCCCACGTCAAGGAGTGTAACCTCAAAGCCTTCCTTCTCCAGCTTTTTCAGCGTGTGGAGAACAGCGTGATGCTCAAACGCGGTGGAGATGATGTGTTTCTTCCCTTTTCTCTCCCCATACCGTGCGGCGGAAAGGATGGCTTGGTTATCCGCCTCGCTGCCCCCCGAGGTAAAGATGATCTCGGTGGGATCGCAGTTCAGATGTTTCGCCATGGTTTCCCTTGCCTCAAGAAGGGCTTCTGCCGCCTCCTGACCAACGGAGTGAAGGCTGGACGGGTTGCCGTAAACCTGTTCCATGTACGGCAGCATGGCATCGATGGCGACTCGGCTCATTTTTGTGGTCGCCGCATTGTCAGCATATACTTGCATAAGTTTACCTCATTTATCGATCATTCGTATGGAATATCCTCAATAGGATTCCCTGATGTACTTGAATTTATGGGATGGGATTGAAGATTTTGTTCAACCTATCATCTCTGTATGTATTATAACACCTTTCACCTACAAAGTCAATAGGTTTATCAAAAAAGAATGGAAAAATTTTCATCCATAACGAAACGGGAGGCGAATCGCCTCCCCTACATCCGTTCAATTGGTTTCGTAGGGGAGGGGCTCGCCTCCCGAAATATATTATTTTACTCACTCTGCTTCAATTTAAACCAAAAGCAGCTTCCTTTGCCGATGGTGCTTGTGACACCGAACCTTGCCCCGTGAAGCACAAGAATATTCTTCACGATGGAAAGTCCCAGTCCCGTGCCCATGTTCGCACGTTTGTGGAAATCGTGTACCTTATAATAGCGTTCCCACACCAAAGGCAAATCCTCCTTTGGGATTCCGCAGCCCGTGTCAATTACCTCCAGAAGAACCTCTCTTTGCTCCTCATCGGCAACGATGCTCTGTCGGATCACCACCGTTTTGTCGTCGCCCGTATAGTTAATGGCATTATTCACCAGATTATACACCACCTGCAGAATCCGACTTTCGTCCGCCTCCACCCACACGTCGCCGCCGTCCCACTCAAAGATAATCTGATACCCTTCCTTCTCCCGAAGCTTGGCGTATCGGTCAACGGTCCGTCGGATCACATCCGTAAAGTTGAACCGAGTCACATGAAGGGTCTGTGTTCCGCTCTGATAACGGGATACCTCCAGCATATCGTTCACAAGAGAAGACAGCCGATGGGTTTCGTCGATGACGATCTGCATATTCTCCGGGGTAGCCTCTCCCGGAAGATCTCGCATTGCCTCCGTATATCCCGCGATCATGGTCAAAGGTGTGCGTAAATCGTGGGAAATATTGGCGATCAGATCCTTCTGCATTTTATCCAGTCCGGAAAGCTCGTACGCCGCACGGTTCAGCATTTCGGAAAGCTGCGCTGTTTCCCTGCAGTTTCCTCCGTCGAAATTCACGTTATAGCTTCCCATTGCCAGCTTTGCAGCTTCCCTGCTCATGCTGCGGATAGGTTTTGTAATCACTGCTGACATCACAGCAGCAAGAATCATTCCTATCAGAAGAAGAACCACACTCAAATAAACCAGCTGAAGTCTCAACGTACTGACCGTGGATTCCACGGGAACCATCTCCGTGTTCAAAAGAATCATTCTCTCACCGAATTCTCCCGAAACCAGTCGGACGTGCACTACGATATCGCCAAGACCTCCCCCCGCAGATTCCCCGCGGGAAAACATAGCAGAGAGAGAAATCCGTTCCGTATAGGTTCCACCGTTTCTCCACGCGTCCTTGTAAAGCTTGTTCAGCATATCCCCCGTGGTCATGTTGTGAAGAAAACATAAGGAATTCACGTGCTTGGTCACAATCCGCGTTCCGTAACCGTGCTTCACCTGATAAATGGAAACGCAGGTGGAATATTTCTGTGCCAGCTCATCCGCAAACACCTCCAGTGCCGCCGCATCGGACGATGCATCGGATGCCGCATATTCCGTCAGCGAATTCGCACATTGCTCCAGCTCACGGTGCTTCACCATGCTGTAAAGGTCATCCAGCAGGAAGGTCTGGGATATCCACAGAAGAAGGAGAACAATCCCCGCAAAAAGGGCATAGGACAGGAGCAATCGGGTGCCCAGCCCCGGTCTTCTGTCCTTTTTTCCGTTTTCCATCATTTTAAGCCGTTCCTTCCTCATCAGCCTTCCACGTCAAAACGATAGCCCACCCCACGGAGGGTCACGATAAATTCCGCATACGGTCCAAGGCTCTTGCGGAGAAGCTTGATATGGGTATCCAGCGTCCGATCGTCACCGAAGTAATCGTACCCCCACACCTCGCAGATCAAACGCTCTCTCGTCAAGGCGATGTTCTTGTTTTTCAGCATGTAGAAGAAGAGATCGTACTCCTTGGGGGTCATCTCCGCCCGTTTTCCGTCAACGTAGACGATTCTCGCCGTAATATCCGCCTTCAGACCGCCGTCCGCAAGGGAGATTACCTCGTTTTGAGAAGCAGACTCTTCCGCCCCGCCATGGTTCCGTCTGCCCGCCCGCTTCATCACCGCTTCAATCCGCAGCATCAGCTCCTTGGGAGAGAAGGGCTTCACCACGTAGTCGTCCACACCAAGCTCAAAGCCGTTGATTCTGTCGTATTCTTCTCCCCGTGCGCTGAGCATAATAATGGGGATATCGGAAAAGCTTCTGATCTCACGGCAAGCGGAAAATCCGTCCAGCTCCGGCATCATAATGTCGATAATCATGATGTCATAGCGGTTTTCCTTACACAAACGGACCGCCGCCATTCCGTCTCCCGCCTCCGTCACCGTATGCCCTTCGTAAACCGCGTATTTGGCAATCAGACGACGGATCATTTCCTCATCGTCCACAATCAGAACATGGTACTTGTCCATCACACATCCGTTCCTTTCCTTGCAATACCTTATGGCGAAAAGTCCCACGGGAGTATCTCTCCGATGGGACTCTGCCGAATCGTTCACTTACCAGGGAAAACCGCTGAAGAAATCCTCAAAAGGAGTTCCCGCAAAGGGGTTGTAGGCAGACTGATCCTCCTCGGGATAAGGGGACACGTATACCTCTTCATCCTCGGGGGAGTAGGTGTTATCATCGGAAGTCTCCGTTTCAAACTGCACGTCTCCCCCCGAAACCTCATCCGGCACCCGCTCGAATACCTCAACCTGAGCCTCTGTCAGCTTTCCGTCTCTGTAAAGCTGGAAGGTAAGAATATCTCCCACGGAGCTTGCTTTTACGATAGCGGTAATATCCTCGTATTCACTGATCTCGTTGCCGTTGATGGCAATAATACGGTCGCCCGGCTGCAGATTCTTGTCGTTGTAGCCCGCTTCCAGCTCGAGAACGTAAATTCCCGCCTTGAGGCCGTATCTTCTTGCAACGGAAGAATCGGTAGCATCAAGGAACTGAACGCCGATCATAACCTTTCCTCTCACGTAGCCAAATTCCAAAAGCTGTTCCGCTACACTCAATGCATCGTTGATGGGGATGGCGAATCCGAGGCCCTCCACATCGCTTCCGCTGGACTTGGCGTTGACGATACCGATCAGCTCGCCGTTCATGTTGAAAAGCCCACCGCCGGAGTTACCGGGGTTTACTGCTGCATTGGTCTGAATCAAATTCATGGTCACGTCGCCCACCACGATTTCGCGGTTGGTAGCGGACACAATACCGTTGGTCACGGTGCCGCCAAGCTCACCGAGGGGGTTTCCCACCGCAAGGACTTCTTCCCCCACAGACAGACTGTTGCTGTTTCCGCTGACTGCCGCAGTAAGGCCCGTGGCATCAATCTTCAGAACCGCCACATCGGAATCGGAATCGGCACCGATAATCTCCGCCTTGTATTCCTCGCCGTTTCTCAGTCTTACCGTTACGCTGTCGGAAAGCGCCCCTGACTCTTCATCACAGATGACGTGGTTGTTGGTGATCACATAGCCGTCCTCGGACATAATCACACCGGAACCCGCACCGCTTGCAACATATTGAAACCAAAGGCTGGTCTTATTGAACTCGGTCACGATTTCCACAACGGAATCCTGCACCAACGATGCCACCTCGCGGTAAGTCAGATTGCCGTTCTGAGAGCTTCCGAGCCCTGTGGTGGCAACGGCACGGTAGAACACCGCCGTATTGTCGGCACCGCCGGTGGAGGTCACACCGGTGGTATCGGAGGAACCGCCGTTCACCGTCACATTGGTGTCCTGCTTCATGAGAGCGTTGGCGGCATATGCACCGAGGAATCCCGTAGCTGCGGACAGGCAGATGGTCGCCGCACAAAAAACAGCGATTCCCGCTTTTGTGAAGGTAACGCCCTTCGCCTTCTTTTTCTCTTCCTTGGGAGGGATGGGAGTATAAGAAATCCCGCCGTTACCGTTCATGTGGGGCATATTGTATACGGTATGACGATGAGGATCCCCGTTTTCACTGCTTTGTCTCTCATAAGGAGTACGATTTGCTCCGAAGTCGGTTCTCTGATCCGTCAAACGGTCTCCCGTGTAGGAATACGAGCCTGTGGGATTCTGTGTCCCCTGCTGAGGCGCTTCCTTTTCCGCGGGCTTTCCCGCTACGGGATTTTCCGCTACGGGATTGCCCGCCGCAGGGGTGTTGTCCCCTTCTCCGTGATTGGTGTTGGTGGGTTCGTTATCGGAGGAGTGGTTATTCAAGGGATTATTATTAAAATCGTTGTTATTGAAGTTATCCATATCTGTTTTCCTTTCGCTGTAACAAAACGAATTTCTTTCGGATGGCAATATTATATTCCGCTAATGTGACAATCATTTGACAACATCGAAAATTATGATTGAATTTCAAAAATATTTTATTGAATAAATAATATTATTTGCCAACCTGCACTCGGAATCAACAAAAATACCGGGATACCCCACCAAAAGGAGCATCCCGGCTGTTCTCTGTTTTTACTGGCCTACATAGATGGTGACGATAAAGCCGTCCTCGTTGTTTCCGGATACAATATAGTGCTCATATCCCTTGGGAATGCTGATCTCTGTAGTCGCCTCCGAGGATGCGGGAACATAATAGATCACATATCCCTCCGAAGGAATGGAGAACACGCTGACCTCCGCTGTGGTTCCGTCCGCCAGTGCGTGAAGGAGCTTGGTGTCAAGGGTGTAGTTTTTCATCAGCCCTATGTATTCTTCCAAACAAAGTCCTGTCTTCATGATCACCGCCGCATGAGGCTTGCCCACGAAACGGAAGTGCCACGGTTCATAGGAAATCCCCGTAATATGTGCCTTGTCATCGGGATAACGGATGATAAAGCCGTGTTCCGCACAATGTTCCTTCAGCCATCCGCCGTCGGGGTGCTGTGCTACGGGAACGGTAATGCCTTCCGATGCACGGTAGAAGGTCAAATCCACCGCCATACCGGTGTGATGCTCACTTTGTCCGGGGTTTGCCACGTACTGCTTTGCGTATTCCTCCCCGTTTTTCGCAACGCTGTTGTCGTAAATTCTCTGCTGATCTGCCATGCTGCGGTAAGCGCTGTTGACAATCAGTTCATAGCATCCGGTGTCTGCCACAAACGCATCTGCCATTCGATTCATAGCATTCAGCGTTTTCTCCGTCAGGCAAAGGTCGGAATAGGAAAGCCCGTAAGCGGTGGTCTTGTTTCCGTAAAGCCCCTTCACCGCCACGGTATCCGCAAGGGCGTATTCGTACTGATAGTTAACGAGAATCAGATCCCCCAGATTGATGTCCGCCGAATTGACGGTGTGAACGGTAAACAACTCCGCCGCTTCCGTCTCGGGAGGATCGGTTTCTGAAAGTTCGGTTTCCGCAGGCTGTCCCTCGGTCTCGTCGGGTTCTCCCGATTCCAAAGCAAGGTCCGTATCAAGGGGTATATCGAGGCCGGAGGACGGATTGCTGCCGTTTTTGCCAATCTGATAGAAGGAGAAGGCAAGTACAACACAGATAATCACAAGGAAT
>JAZQUQ010000162.1:0-4934 GCA_045631365.1 Eubacteriales bacterium
GTATCTCTTGCTTTAGCTTCGCCCATGGAGAAGGTCTTGCGGGGGAGGGTGCCGTGTGCCTCTACGTAGGGGAACAGCTCCATCTTATCCATGCCGTCGAACACAAAGCCCACGGTGTGAGCATCCTTTGCAAGATCACGGGTGGTGTTCTCACCGTGGATGTAGTCGCACTTGACACCGGGATGGGTCTTGATGTAGTCGTCGATGAAGTTCTGCAGGGTGCCTACGGTCAGGGCATGGGAGGGGGCGGTGAAATGTACGGTTTCTTCCTTTTCGCCCACGATCACGGTGATTTCCTCTTCACCTTTGCCTGCTGCGGTGATCTTTGCGAGTTCCGCGGTCACGTCGGCGGGGTCGCAGTTCTGGATGACGCGGTAGATGGGCTCGAAGACCAGAGAATCGTCGCCCAGAGCGGTGATTTCGCAGAGGGCATAGCGGGCGGGGTGATCCTTTGCCGCTTCCCCAAGGGATGCCTTTACGTTTTCGTAGTGTGCCTTTGCCGCCGCCAGAGAGTGGTTGCCGTCGCCCATGGCGTAGACCACGCCGTCGGCTGCTGCTTCGTATGCGGCAATCTTACCGAGAAGGGTGTCGAGGGCTTCGCCTGCAACGCCCCAGCCTGCAATGGAGCCGCCGCCCTGCATGAGGGTGAAGTTATAGAGGGGGGCGAGTGTATTTTTGGTTTCGCCGAGACTGCGGAGGATGCCGTCCTTATCGTCAATGAGGATGAGGATATGGGGGAGTTCCACAACGGCTTCGCTTCTGACCTTGCAGCGAGGGGGGATTCGTTCCAGCACGGTCGCTTCGGTAGCACGGACGGGGGATTTGGAGCCGACGCTGTAGTCGTAAGCCTCAAGGTCGATCTTGCCTACCATGCCGTGACGGACGGAACCGTCGGGAAGGGTGCGTTCGATGTAGAGGATACCGTCAAAGGACTTCATGAAATCGGCGTTGAAGTTTGCCATGCTTGCGGTGATCTTTTTGCCGTGGGACTGTTCCTTTTCGGTTTCCAGATATGCTTCGGGGAGGATGTAGTTGTAGGTGGAAGGGGCGTCACCGATGAAGGCTTCGCATTCCGCCCAGTATGCGGGGGAGGAGGTGAACTGGTCACAGGCAACCACCGCCCACTTGGTGAGATCGGTACCGTCCGCGGGGAGGAGGATGGTCGCTTTTTGGAAAATTGTATTTTTATTTGACATAGTTTATCTCCGTTATTCATTGATATAGATAAATTATATCCCTTTCCGTCGAGGATGTCAAGATAAAGTTGAGTTCTTTCGGGAAGAATGAATAAAAATGACGGATTTTCCGTTTTTTATGCATTGGATTCTGTAGGAATAATGCATTGACAACGGAGGCGATTTCTCATATAATATTTATTGAAGTAAAATGCCATGATTGCAGAATCGTCGGCATCTTTACGGAGTGGATAAAACGAAAATTCAACAGAATATTGAGGTATAAATGAAGATGGCAGAAATCAAGGTTGTGAAGTTCGGCGGCAGCTCTCTTGCCGATGCCGAGCAGTTCAAAAAAGTAAGAGACATTATCGTAGCGGAAGACAGCCGCCGTTTTGTGGTTCCCTCCGCACCCGGCAAGCGTTTCTCTGCGGACACAAAGGTAACCGATATGCTGTACGAATGCTACAGCATGGCTCGTGAAGGTCAGGACATCGACGAGCATTTCGCAAAGGTAACCGAGCGTTACAATCTGATCATCGAGGGTCTGGGTCTTGACTTTGATCTTTCCGACGAATTCAACCACATCAAGTGGGCGTTCATGCACCACGCAGGCCGTGACTACGCCGCAAGCCGCGGTGAGTATCTGAACGGTCTCATCCTTGCCAAGTATCTGGGCTTTGATTTCATCGACCCCGCCCGCTACGTAAAGTTTGCGGACAACGGTACTTTTGATAGCGAAATCACAAACGAGCTCCTTTCCGCTGAGCTGAAGAAGCATGAGTACGCGGTAATCCCCGGATTCTACGGCGGTATGCCCAACGGTACCATCAAGACCTTCTCCCGCGGCGGAAGCGATATCACAGGTTCCATCGTTGCCCGTGCTGCCGGTGCGGATATCTACGAAAACTGGACCGACGTAAACGGATTCCTCATGGCTGACCCCAGAATCGTGGAGGCTCCCAAGGAAATTCAGTATATCACATACCGTGAGCTTCGTGAGCTTTCCTACATGGGTGCGAGCGTGCTTCACGAGGATGCGATCTTCCCCGTTCGCGTGGCAGGTATTCCGATCAACATCCGCAATACCAACAACCCCGCCGCTGCCGGCACCATGATCGTTCCTCTGACCGACGTTTACGATGCCGACCGCGTGATCACCGGTATCGCAGGTAAGAAGGGCTTCAGCGTTCTCACCATCGAAAAGGCGATGATGAACGCGGAAAAGGGCTTCGGAAGAAAGGTTCTCGAGGCAATCGAGAAGGAAAACCTCTCCTTTGAGCATCTGCCCTCCGGTATCGACACCATGTGCGTTGTCCTCAACTCCGCTGAAGTGGCAAACTGCCGCGAAAAGCTCATCGACAGCATCAAGCAGGCTGTGAACCCCGATGCAATCGCCATCGACGACTCTCTCGCCCTCATCGCAGTGGTAGGCCGTGCCATGGTTAAGGCGAAGGGAACCGCTTCCCGTGTGTTCAAGGCTGTTGCCGACGAAGACATCAACATTCGCATGATCGACCAGGGCTCCTCCGAGCTGAACATCATCCTCGGCGTGGACGAATCCGACTTCGAAAAAGCAATGCGCGCAATTTACGCTGAATTTATTGGCTAAAAATAGATAGCGGGGAGATGCTTTTTGCAAAAAGCACCTCCCCGCACCCCTCCCCAAAAAACTTTAAACAAAAAAGGATATGGTTATTTTTGTGACAGGGGGCAGCACTCCTTGTGGAAAAGCCTATAAAACAAAAGAGCTGCTGTTGTCTACAGTAGCTCTTTGCTTTTCGCTGAACCTTGTTCTGTATTCTGTTAAAAGGTTTTTGAAGGGGGCTTGGGGGAGGCTTTTTGCAAAAAGCTCCCCCAATAATCGTCTTTTTTCAGCCCACAAGATGCATCGGGAGCTTGGTGCCGCCGAGGATATGGAAGTGGAGATGGAAGACGGTTTGGCCTGCGTCGGGGCCGCAGTTGGAGATGACGCGGTAGCCGTCGCGCACACCTGCTTCCTTTGCGATGTGGGGGATCTTTTCGAAGATCTTCGCTACGATCGCGCTGTTTTCCGCTGTGATCTCGTCCATGGAGGCGATATGTGCCTTGGGGATCACCAGCACGTGAACGGGGGCTTCGGGATTGATGTCACGGAACGCCAGCATGGTATCGTCCTCGTACACCTTTGTTGAGGGGATTTCTCCCGCAATGATTTTACAGAAAATGCAGTCCATAGGGATTCTCCATTCATATTAAATTTTGTTGATATTCCATTTTAACATATATTTTGAGAAAAATCAAGGATAAAGAAATGTACAAAGTATTTGATATTCACACCCATACCTATCCCGAGGCCATCAGCGAAAAGGCTGTGGTCAATCTGGGTAAATTCTACGATTTCGTTTGTCAGGGAAAGGGAACCTACGCCCATCTGGAAAGTCAGGCGGAGGCGAACAACGTGAAGGGATACCTCCTTTTCTCCGTCTGCACCAATGCCACTCAGGTGGAAAAGGTGAACACCTCCATTGCTTCTTTGGCGGAGCTTTCCCGTTCCCACGGGTTCCTCACCACGGGTTTTGCGGGGATGCATCAGGATTTTCCCGATATGGAGGGTGAGATCAACCGTTCCGCGGAAATGGGGCTTTGCGGCGTGAAGATTCACCCCGATATCCAAGAGGTGGATATTGACGATCCCCGTATGCTGAAGCTTTACGAGATTGTGGAAGGTCGGATGCCCGTGTATTTCCACATTGGCGACGACCGCCCTCAGTACCGTTTCTCCGAAGCGAAAAAGCTGGCGAAGGTGCTCGACATGTTCCCCAAGTTGGAAGTGGTTGCGGCACACCTGGGCGGATATAAATCGTGGGAGGATGCTATCGAGTATCTGGCGGGGAACGACCGCGTGTGGTACGATACCTCAAGCGCGCTTTGGGCAATGACCCCCGAATACGGTGATTACGTTTTGAGTAAGCTTGGAACGGAGCACGTTATGTTCGGCACAGACTATCCTGTCATGAATACACCCGATGAGATGGAACGCCTTTTCAAGCTGACGCTGACCGAGCAGCAGAAGGAAGACATCCTCTGGAACAACGCGATCCGTTTTCTTCACCTGGAAGAAGCCGCAAAAGCAAAGGGACTGTGATGGCGAATTATTACGAAGAAAGCCTGTGGGAGATTCTTACCCACGAGACACGACCGATTTTTCTCTACGGAACGGGAAACGGAGGGGACAAGATCATCGCCGCCCTTGAGAAATACGGTGTGACATTGACGGGGGTGTTCGCCTCCGACGGATTCGTCCGCAGCCGCACCTTTCATGACCTGCCTGTCCGCGCCTACAGCGACGTGACGGCGGAGTTCGGGGACGATATCGTTGTCCTCCTCGCGTTCGGTACTACTTTGCCTGAGGTGAGAGCGTTTATCGAGCTTTTGGATCAAAAGCATACCCTTCTCATTCCCGATGTGCCTTTGTACGGAGGAGAACTGTTTGACGGAGTGTATTTTTCCTCTTGTCGAGAGCGGTTGGAACGGGTGCAGTCCCTCCTTTGGGACGAACGCTCCCGAGATATTTTTCTTGACGCCGTCAATTTCCGCCTCAGCGGGAAGTTGAAGTATCTCCAAAACGGCGGCGATCATGTGGAGGAGCTTTGTGAGGTGTTTCGGGGGCAGACCATCCGTACCGTCATCGACGGCGGTGCCTTCAAGGGGGACAGCGCGTCGGATTTTATCGAGGCATTGGCTCCCGAAAAAATTCTTGCCGTGGAGGCGGATGCC
>JAZQUQ010000163.1:0-2363 GCA_045631365.1 Eubacteriales bacterium
CTAAGACCGCTTGGCCTCCGACTTGTACTGCGGATGATCTCCATGGCCTCCTCACGGTCACCAAGGTTGTCAACCGCCGTGTCCTTTCTCTCAAGCTGCTTGTACACCGTGAAGAAGTGGCACATTTCGTCGAAAACGTGACGGGGCAGCTCGTAGATGGAGTTGTACACGTTGTAATAAGGGTCGGAGAAGGGGATCGCAATGATCTTTTCATCCAGGCGGCCGCTGTCGATCATCTTGATGACCCCGATGGGATAGCATTTCACAAGGGTCAAAGGAACGATTTCCTCCGAGCAGATCACAAGAACGTCCAGCGGGTCATCGTCATCCGCATAGGTCAGGGGAATAAAGCCGTAGTTTGCGGGATAGTGGGTGGAGGTGTGAAGAATACGGTCCAACTTCAAAAGTCCCGTGGCTTTGTCAAGCTCATACTTCATTTTGCTTCCCTTGGAAATCTCGATCACCGCAGAGAACGCCTCCGGAGTGATCTCATCCTTGTTGATGTCGTGCCAGATATTCATCTTTTATCCACTCCTTTTTATCGGAACTCGTTTTCGTGTTCCTTGAAGAATTGTTGGTATATCCGAACGTTTTTAAGCTCCGTCCAATGCTTGGCCGAGGGGGCGGCATCGTCCAGATCGTAGATTTTCGCACCCTTCATGGAGAGCAGAAAGGGCGAATGGGTGGCGATAATCAGCTGACAGCCGAAAAACCGTGCGGATTCCGTGAGAAATTCCACAAGCTTCAACTGAAGGGAGGGTGACAAGCTGTTCTCCGGCTCGTCAAGAAGGTACAGCGCATTCTCCGTCACCGCTTCCGTGAAGTATCGGTACGCACTCTCGCCGTTGGAGCGTTCACGAAGCTCCGTCGGAGTCCGCCGCCTTACGTATTCGGCAGAAGTACTGTGCTGAACCTCCACACGCTTCTTCAGCCCCTCGTAATCCGCAAGGGAACGCATATAGAAAACCTCGCCTCGTTTGGCGCGTGCCTTTTCTTCCACATATTCGTCAAACAGATCGTGCCGACGGTTCACCACACCGTCGTTGAGACAGCGGACGTCAAGGAGATAATCGAACACGTCGTCGCTGGTGATAATGCGGCTTTCCTCGGGAATCAGCCGTCCTTCGTGATCGCATAGATCCACATAATCACCGAAGAAATCGCTGCGGTTGTAGGGAGAGAGCCGCCTGACCCCCAACCGATCCGCAATCAGATTCAGAATGGTGGTCTTGCCGCTGCCGTTTCCGCCGTAAAGGATGGTCACAGGTTCAAACTCAAAGGTGGGCATGTCCTTGTCGTAGAATAACCGAAACGGATAAATCCCCGCCTCCGCCATCCATTGATCCCGACCGCCGCCGTACTTCTCCCCCACAAGCTCCGCATACTTCGAATCAAAAAACGCATCCTCCTGCCTCCGCGTGGGGAGACGGAACAATTTCAGGTAAGTCATGTCTTTATTGTGGGAACCTTTTTTGAGGAAAAAGGTTCCCACGCCCTCCCAAAACCTTTTTAAAATATTATCCAAATAAAGTCATGCGAAAAACCATATTTGATTGTCCCCATTTATCCCAATAGTACGGGGTCTGGGGACTGGTCCCCAGGCGGGGGGGTGGGGGTGAAGCCCCATCGTTCTCCTTACTCGCCGAACATTTCCTTGGTCAGCTTGCCGAGGATTTCGATGCCCTTCACGATGTCTTCGTCGGAGGGGGTGGAATAGTTGAGGCGGAAGGAGTCGGACTTGGCTTCGGTGTCCGCGTTGAATGCGGTACCGGGAACGACAGCAACCTTACGGGCGAGGGCTTCCTTTACGAAGGGTGCGGAGTCCATGCCGTCGGGGAGGGTGCACCACAGGAAGAGGCCCCCTTCGGGACGGGTGAACTTCACCTTCTTTGAGAAATGCTTATCCATTTCGCTGAGCATGAGGCCGCACTTCTGACGGTACAGGGCGCGGATACCCTCAACATGAGCATCCATATCGCACTCTGCCATATAGCGGTAGCAGAGCATCTGGAAGAAGTTGTTGGTGTGAACGTCTTCCACCTGCTTGGCAACCACCATCTTCTGAACCACCGCAGAGGGGCCGCAGATGAAGCCCACACGCATACCTGCAGAGAGAATCTTGGAGAAGGAGGAGCAGTAGATTACCAGACCATCTTCGTCGAAGGACTTGATGGTGGGCACGTCTTCCCCTGCAAAACGGAGCTCGCCGTAGGGGTTGTCCTCCAGAATCACGATGCCGTACTGCTTCGCAAGGGCGTACACCTTCTTGCGGTTTTCAAGGGTGGAGGTGATTCCCGCGGGATTGTGGAAGGTGGGGATGAGATACAGAATCAAGTCGGATCGTAGCCATGTCGTTCTGTGAG
>JAZQUQ010000164.1:0-2241 GCA_045631365.1 Eubacteriales bacterium
CAGAGCTTGGGGTCTTCCTTGGGGGACCAGCAGAGCATATCGGAGTGGATGGCGATGGGATAATTCATCATACGGAGGTTTACCATGCCGATGCGGTTGGTGAGGGAATCGTACGCACAGTCTCCCACGCGGAGCATATTGCCGAAGCGGTTGATGGCGGGTCCGATGTACCGCTGACGGTATTCGTACAGAAGATCGGGCTTCAGCTCCTCAAGCTCGGCGGCGATTTCTTCGAGAAGAAGCTTTACGGCGGCTTCCACGGTTACGCAGTCCATAACGGCAGGATTATAGGGGGCTGTTTCGGGCCCGGGACGGAAGGCATCGATGAAGTCCAACTTGAAGCCGTCGATGTCGTATGCCTTGAGGAAGCGCTTGTAGATATCCTTGGTGTATTTGCGGACCTCGGGATAGCGGGGGTCTACGGTTGCACATTGGAGCCAATCCTGTTTGTAGAGGATTTTATCCTTGAACATTTCGTATGCTTTGGAGTGGTAGCCCACAAAGGGGACGGCAAACCATACCATCAGCTTCATTCCGAGGGCATGGACGCCGTCGGTGAATGCCTTGAAATCGGGGAACTTGTCCTTGGCGGCGATCCAGTCTCCGCATTTGCCGTAGCCGCAGCCGTCCTCTCCTTCAAACTGCCATCCGTCGTCTAAGATAACCGTACGGAAGCCGGCTTCCGCTGCCACCTTCAGGTCGTCGAGGATATCTTTGCCTACGGGATTCTGATAGCAGCTGTACCATGTGGAATAAAGGGCATCTTCCGCCGCAGAGGGGCATTCCGGAACGATGTGACCGTGTTCGGTCCACCACGGATACACGGACATCACCGCTTCGTGGAAGGGGATGGCGCGGCGGTCGATACGGATATCGGCGGTGTACTCGGTGATGGGGTCGCAGGGAGCGGAAAAGAAATGCACCTGATAATCGGCGAGGTTTTCCCCTCTTTTGCTGTTCTTTCCGCCGAAGGTGATTTGGATGGGGGTACATACGTCGGATACAGATACGGTTGTTGTATTCAAGCCGTTTGCACCGATGACGGAAAGGATGGGGGCACCGCAGCAGAAGGTGGAATTGTTGTCGGCGGGACCGAACCATTGGTGGATGGAAAGATTTCTGCCGATGGTGGGGGTCCAGGTGTAAAGATTGTTGAGGAATTCTTCCTCCCACTTTACGGATATCTTAGAGGGAACCGTGTTTTCGGGGAAGGTGACGTTTAC
This sequence comes from Eubacteriales bacterium, assembly GCA_045631365.1. Classification (GTDB taxonomy): domain Bacteria; phylum Bacillota; class Clostridia; order Oscillospirales; family CAG-272; genus UMGS1696. The sequence goes on from JAZQUQ010000164.1 coordinate 1,224, forward strand.
ACGGAAGATGTGGATGCCGCCTTCGGAAGAAAGGGGGAGAATCTCCGCACGGACATCGGGACTGCTTGTGTGAATGACAGGATAAAGTTCGGACATGGCGATTTCTCCTTAGCTTGATTATTGAATGGAAAGCATACCTGTGTCGGGGACGGGGAGTCTTACGATGGTGTTTGCCGCAACGGTTACGGATTCCAGCAGCTCGCCGAAGCAGTTGTAAATCTTACCTTCCAGCACTCGGTCGGTGGGGTTCTCGAAGACCAGACCGTCGCGGTTGCCGTTCAGGTGGACGTCGCACGCCTTTCCTGTGTAGGTGTAGGGGGAGTCGGCGTAGATTGCCGCAATAATCTTATTTTCGCCCTCTGCGCTGACGTAGGTGTACATATACTGGGGATTTTCGGCACGGAATTTTCCGCGGAGGAGGATATCCTTGTTTGCGGTCCAATAGCCGAGATAATGCTTCAGGAGCTTTTTCTGTTCCTCGGTAATGTCTGCCATGAATACGGAAATCTGGGGTACGGCGAACAGGATATTGAGAAGCTGCTTTGCACAGAGTTCGGGTGCTTCTACGGTGGACCAGCACAGCATATCTGCGTGGGTGGCTACGGGATAGCCGAGAAGACGGATATCGGTGATTTCCGTGCGGTTCAGGAGAGAGTCGTAGGCACAGTCGCTGGCACGGAGCATATTGCCGAAGCGGTTGATGGCGGGGCTGATGTAGGGCTGACGGTATTCGTAGAGAAGGTCTGCCTTGATTTCCGCAAGCTCGTCGGTGATCTCCTGAAGGAGCTTATTCGTACCTTCCTCAACAGTTTCGCAGTCCATTTCGTCGTTGAAGGGGGCGGTCAGATCCCCTGCTCGGAAGCAGTTGATGAAGTCTAACTTGAAGCCGTCCAGATCGTATTCGCGGAGGTAATGCTTGTAGATGTTCTTCATATATTCACGGGTTTCGGGGTAACGGGGGTCGATGATTCCCGCGTCGGGGGCTATGTAGAGGTACTTGCCTTCAAATTTCTTGTAG
>JAZQUQ010000165.1:0-5871 GCA_045631365.1 Eubacteriales bacterium
AAGGAATTCTCAGTAGCGGGCAACCTATGTAACGCCTCTGCTTTACGAAACGCCCGAGTCAGTTCACACTGCACTCGGGAGAAATCCGCTCCCCGCTAGGGGATTCAAAATGGTTGGCCCCATTTTGAAAGGGTTTCTCAGTAGCGGGCAAGCCCAAATAACAATTCAGTTTTCCCCCACGCCCGCGTCAGTCGTCGTAGAAGGTGAGAACGTCTTGTACTCTTGCATTGGTGTCGTCCCAGCCTTCTGCGATCTTGGATGCGAGGTCGGTGTTGTTTTCACGGATCTTGTAGCAGAACTCGTAGGGAATCTTGCATACGAGGAACTGTGCCAGCTGGTAACCCCAGTCGAACACACGGCCCTCCATGATGAGGTCGATGATTTCCGCCGTTGTTTCGTCCGCGGAGTATCTGCCCTTCAGCGCTTCGTCATAGTATGCGGGGGATACGGTCTTCCAGGATTCCGCACTCAGCGCTTCCATGATGATACCAACCATGTCGTAATCCTCGAAAGGAAGAGTGGTGGGAACTCCATATACGCTGAAGTCGTACTCGGGAACGGTCAGATACTGTTCCTGGGCGGTATCGTACTTGGGGAAAGGAAGCATACCGTAAGAGAAACTCACATCGGTAAACTTGTCAAAGCAGCGCTCAAATCTTGTGGGGAACAGAGCAATGTTGCCGCTTACAAACTCGTCCTCCACGAACTCTCTGGGAGTTTCGCTGAGGTGTGCACCGGGGGTGGGGTCCTTTTCACTGCCGTAGCAATAGGTACCCACAACGTTGTGGTGGAAGTTAATCAGCTTTTCAAGGGCGTTGTACACCTTTTCTGTGCCGAGGGTGATCTCAACGTTGGTTCTGTCTTCGGTAACGGTAAAGAAATTCTCACCGATAGCGGTAACCCAAGGCATGGTACGGTCGCTGACGTCGCAGGCATAACCGAAAACGTCGCCCATATTCTCGTTGCCGTCACCGTCTACGTCCTTATAGATGCTTGATCCGATTTCGATCAGCTTATCAAGGGTCCATTCGCCGTCCAGAACGATCTGATACATATCGTCCGAGGACATTCCAAGGCTGGACTCAAGCAGATCCATATTGAACGCAATAATCCACGTATCCAGCATAGCGGTAACCGCAAGGTCACTGGTAATGGTGAACTGCTTTCCCTTGATGAAGGAGCTTTCGTTCGCCTTCTTGTTCCACCAGGGCTGTTCCCAGTTGATGTAGTTGAATTCAAGCCAGTTTATATACTCTGCATAGCAAGGAGGAGTGAGACCCATGCGGTGCCACTGGTCACAAACATCGGCAATATGCTCTCCTACTTGAACGTAGGAGTTGATGACGTCCTGAGATTCCGTACCCAGCTGGTAGAATGCGGAAATCTTTACGCCGAAACGGTCTTCCACTCTCTTGTTTCTTTCGTAGATAACGGATTCAAGACCAACTCCGCTTGTATCATCGGAAACAAGCTGGAACATCTCCCCTTCGTTGACTACAAAGCGGAAATCCTTGTCACCGAAGTTAACGTCGGGAAGGTCGTCCGATACAGACAGTCGGCTGAACTCGGTTTCAGCAGGGGAGGACGCTTCTCCGGAGTCAGCGGCGGGGGCCTTCGTTTCAGAAGAAGGCGCCTTGGTTTCCGCGGGCTTCTTTTCAGCCTCACCGCAGGAAACAGCACTTACCAAAAGCATCTGAGATGCCAAAAGCAGTGCAAGTACCTTTTTGAAATTCATATTTTCCTCCAAAAAAACAAAAAATATCTTTATGATTATAGCACAACCGATATGGTTTGTCAATCCTTTTGCGGCGAATGACAGCACACAAAGCCTATCGCACAAGCTCACAAAACACCTTTGATATACTATTTTTTGACCTGAAATCTCCACGGATTAAACCCATAACCGCAAAAAACGGGACTGCTTTTTTGGGGCAATCCCGTTTGGTTATCACTTACGTTACTTCGCGATCTTGATTACGCGGATGATGCCTTCCATGCCGTTGATTTCAGCAAGAACGCTGTCGTCCACGTTGGTATTGGTACCAACCAGAGTACATGCATAGTCGCCCTTGGAGCGGTTTGCCATGTTTTCGATGTTGATACCGTCGTCAGCCAGTGTGGAGGAGATGTGGGAAATCATGTTGGGGATGTTCTTGTGGAGGATCACCAGACGAACCGCCTCGGTGTTGGGCATGGAGATGCTGGGGAAGTTTACGCTGTTGCGGATGTTACCGTTATCCAGGTAATCCATCATCTGCTGTGCAGCCATAACCGCGCAGTTATCTTCGGATTCTTCGGTGGATGCACCAAGGTGAGGAATGGTAACGATACCCTTCTGGTTGATGGTTTCCTCTGTGGGGAAGTCAGTTACGTAAGCAGCAACGTGACCTTCCGCAATCGCACCCTTCAGGTCAGCAGCGCAAACCAGATCCGCACGGGACAGGTTGATGATGCGAACCCCCTGCTTCATCAGAGCGATGGAGCCTGCGTTGATCATGTTCTTGGTGTCCTTGGTTGCGGGAACGTGGAGGGAGATGTAATCGCAAGTGCTGAATACTTCGTCGTAGGAAGCAGCCTTCTTGATGGAACGGGACAGGCTCCAAGCAGCTTCAACGGTGATGTAGGGGTCGTAACCTACTACGTTCATGCCGATTGCCTGTGCAGCGTTTGCTACCATACCGCCGATTGCACCGAGACCGATGACACCGAGGGTCTTGCCCTTCAGTTCGCAGCCTGCGAATGCGCTCTTGCCTGCTTCAACGGACTTTGCAACGTCGGTTGTGAGAGTGTTTGCCCAAGCCACACCGCCGATGATATCACGGGAAGCCATAAGAAGTGCTGCGAGAGCCAGTTCCTTAACGCCGTTTGCGTTGGCACCGGGTGTATTGAATACTACGATACCTGCATCCGCACACTTGTCAACGGGAATGTTGTTTACACCCGCGCCGCATCTTGCGATGGCGAGAAGGTTGTCGTTGAATTCCATGTCGTGCATAGCAGCGGAACGAACCAGAATTCCGTCAGGTGCTTCGCAAGCGGCAGAGGATTCGTAATCCGCGCTGAACTGCTGAAGACCAACAGCGGCAATTTTATTGAGAAGCTTGATCTTTTTCATAATATCAAAATCCTTTCTTGTTATTGGAGGGAGACTTTTGCAAAATGTCACCCTAATTTGGACGAGCTGAAGCTCTTCCAAATTTCAAACCTCCCCCCAAAACCTTTAAACATAGGAGGGTGGAGTTAAATACAAAAATTCAAGTTAGTATAAAAGTTTTTGAGGAGGGGTTTGGGGAGATACTTTTTTAAAAAGTATCTCCCCATCGTTTCCTCACTTAGGGTTCTTTTCAGCGAAGTCCTTCATGAATGCAACGAGAGCTTCTACGCCTTCGTAGGGCATAGCGTTGTAGATGGATGCTCTCATACCGCCAACGGAACGGTGACCCTTCAGGTTTACGAGACCTGCAGCGGCTGCTTCCTTGGGGAACTTCTTGTCCAGCTCTTCGTTGCCTGTTACGAAGGTAACGTTCATCATGGAACGGGATTCCTTCTCAACGGGAGCGATATAGTAATCCTGGCTGTCGAGGTAGTCGTACAGCAGGTTTGCCTTCTTTTCGTTCATCTTCTTCATCTCTTCAAGTCCGCCGATGGAGAGGATCCATTCGTAAACGAGGCCTGCCATGTAGATGGAGTAGCAGGGGGGAGTATTGTACATGGAATCGTTTTCAGCCATCAGCTTCCAGTCCAGCATGGAGGGAGCTTCGGGACGAACGTTTCCGAGGAGGTCTTCTCTTACGATTACAACGGTAAGACCTGCGGGAGCCATGTTCTTCTGTGCACCTGCGTAGATCACACCGAACTTGGTTACGTCGATGGGTTCGGACATAATGCAGGAAGAAAGGTCTGCAACCAGAGGAACGTCACCGGTATCGGGAATGTAGTTGAACTTTGTACCGTAAATGGTGTTGTTGAAGCAGATGTGAACGTAGTCTGCATCGGGACGGAAGTCTTCTCTTGTGGTCTTGGGAACGTAAGAGAAGTTTGCGTCCTTGGAGGAAGCAACGATTCTTGCATCGCCGTACTTCATGCCTTCCTTCTGAGCCTTGGTGGAGAACTGACCGGAAAGGATGTAGTCTGCCTTGCCTGTCTTCATCAGGTTCAGGGGAATTGCTGCGAACTGTGTGGATGCACCGCCCTGAAGGAAGAGCACCTTATAGTTATCGGGAATATTCATTACCTTGCGGAAATCTGCTTCCGCCTTCTGAATAATTGCTTCGTATGCGGGAGAACGATGGCTCATCTCCATTACGGACATACCGGTTTCCCCGTAGCAAACGAGCTCGGCAGCTGCCTTTTCAAGGACGGGCAGGGGCAGCATGGAAGGACCTGCAGAAAAGTTGTATACTCTGTTCATAAGTTTACCTCACAAATATGTAATGGAAATGAAGGTTTTTGCGGCGAAAATCGTGCCTTTGACACTTTAGCCGATTAAAACGCTAAAAATCATAATAATTATACATCAACATTCCCCCCTTGTCAATAGAAAACGGGGAGTTTTCCGTCTTCGCGGAGAAACTTTTCATTAAAATTGTGTTTTTTCACCGTTTTTTTTGCGAAAAAAGGACAAAGAACCAAGAATCCCCATGATACGGTATTATGCAATTCAGCGATCAAAAAACTGCATATTGGTCACATATTCGATATCATTCTTGCCCGAAATCAGACGGCAGATTTTCTCGATATGTGCCCAACTGTTCCGTTCCGTTTCGTTGTCAAATTCGTAGGTATGCCCCCACAGATAGAACAGCAGATCCCCGTCGGTGGGTTCTGCGGCAAGGAAGCGGTCAATGAGTTCAAACACCTCCCCTTCCCGATGATGGCAGGTCGGATGAAGCGTAAGAGGATTTTCAGGCACAGCGAAGGAATAAGTAGACTTTGTGGTTCTGGCATAACGGATTCCGCAGTCACCGAGGGCCTTCACCACCATATCATTATATGCGCCGTAAGGGTAAGCGTGACCCTTGCAGGACACTCCCGTCAGCTTTTCCAGATTGACAATATCCGCGGTGATATCCGCCGCAACCTCGTCGTAGGTCAGTCGGTCGTAGAAAGGGTGTTCCAGACCGTGGGTGGCAATCTCGTGTCCCTTGTAAATTTCGTTCACGTCGCAGAGGGGGAGACAGCGAGCATCGTCCTCCCATTTCGCAGGCATCAGCCCCGAGTTCAGATTAAAGGTGCATTTCAGTCCGTAGAAATTGATGATATCAAGGAAGCGTTTGTCCTGCTTTACACCGTCGTCATAGCTGAGCGTGAAGTATTTTTTGTATGCCATTGTGGATTCCTCCGTAATTTTTGTGGTTTTGACAAAATTATAGTAGATTTTTTCGAAAAAATCAAGTAAAATTGCGAACTTTTTCCGATCTCCGCCGTCTAATGGGTATCGAACAATCGAAAAAACCTTGAACGGAGGTATGCCATGACGGGAAAACAGAAATGTAAAATTCTGAAAGAGATCCGACGGCAGATTGCCGAAGCCAACGAAATCCGATTCGCAATTGAGGAATGCACCCACAAGGGAAAGTGCCTGGGTACCTGCCCCCGCTGCGAGTGGGAAGTCCGTATGCTTGAGAAGGAGTTGGAAAAACGGCGGCTTTCGGGGAAGAAGGTAGCACTTGCGGGGATTTCCGCGGGGATGATCGTGTCCTCCGCCACCGCCTGCTCTCCGGTTGACACCATTGAAAACGCCGTCAACCGACTGATCGGGAATGAGCTTGAAGGAGACATGGTGCTGGAAGGAGTGGACGTGGTTCCGCCCGACACCATGCAGCCCCTCACGGGAGCAACGGAACCTGTGGAGCTTTTGGAGGGAGACCC
>JAZQUQ010000166.1:0-2110 GCA_045631365.1 Eubacteriales bacterium
AGCGGAGTCATCCGCACAACGGGAAAGATTTCATGCGATGAAAAATCGCCACATGACATCTTTCCCGTTTTTTATTTTGCCTATTTGCCGATTACGGCTTAGGAATATATAAAAAAACAGAAAGGTGGCACACACAATGAACGAAACAAGACTCTATGCCGACAATTTCGGCGCAGTATTCTCCGAGGAGAATGGATTTCTGATATTTCTCCAGGAAAGAACAAACAGCGGATGGTGGAGACGTGAGGAGTCCCGTGATCTGCATTTCCTTGCCCTTGACGATGAATCCGAAGAAAGCGGTGATTACATCAATGAGTGCATGCTCAACGGCCTGGAAGACATCATGAACGACACCATGGCAAACACCCGTCTGCTGCTGCAGGCACAGGATCGGTGTTACCCGGTGAGAACCTGCGCGATCAAAAGTATTCTGGAACGCGCAAAGATCTCCGGAACAGCACTGAACAAAGTGGAAAAGCCCGTCCTTGCCCGAATCCTCAATTACTGCATGGGCGTGGCAACCGGCAGCGCACTTCTGCGTTACAGCGAAGGAAAGATCTCAGCGGTACACGGCGGAGACAGCTCGGAATACGCTATTCTGGAGATGTCGGAGCTTTTCGAAACAATGGCAGATTACCTGAAGGCAACCTATCCCGGCTGTCAGTTCGCAGGAGCATCCTACGATCACTCCATCGCTACGGCGATATGGGAGATCTGTCAGGACTCCCTTATCGAAACCTACAAGGAAGCATTGGAAGCCCACAACATCCCCTATGACACACTGAAGCCCGCACTCCGACTCACCAGCTCGGATGTAGGAATCAGTGGTGCAAACATCTATCCGATGCTGCTCTCCGGCAAGGACGAAAAGATCATCACCCTCGGCAGCCCCCTGAAGCTGGAGCATAAGACAGGTGCGAATCTGGAGAAATTCAAATCGCAGCTTCCTATGATCTATGCGCAGTACACACTTGCGATCGGCAATCTTACGAACCTTCTGAAGATTGAGATTAACAATCCTGTGAACTGTTTCCTCGGGGTCTGCAAGAAAATCGGTGTAACAAAGAAGCTCGCCTTCGATGCTGCAGCGCTCTTTGAGGGACAGAACGGCAACACCCCCTGTACGGCACATGAGATATACTACGGTATTTCCGAGGTGATCTTCATGATGCAGTGCGCAGGTGAATCCGATTCCCGCATTGCGCAGATGGAAGAAAATATCGCCCGTGCCTTTACTGTCCGGTGGCACGACTACGATATTCCCGGGGAGGCAAAGTGGTGATATTATGATTGTTGTACATCATGAAAACAGAAAGGTAGTCCAGCTCTTTTGGGATGACCTTTCATCATCCGCAAAGGAACGCTTACTGGAACTGCTCGGAGATAACGGAAACTACGATGTATTCCCATTGACGGAACTGGTATTTGAAAATGATGAAATCAGAGAGGAGAATGAAAAATGCCCGCAGTGAATTACACCCCTATTATCGTCGCGGATACCACAGGTATGGATGAATCCACCTGGCACGACTATCGGCGGAAAGGAATCGGCGGGAGCGATGTGGCGGCTGTTTACGGACAGTCGCCCTTCTGCACCACCCGAGATCTTTACTACACCAAGATCGGCATAAAACCCGTCATCGAAGAAGAGGAAAACTGGGTAGCCAAGAAATACGGTCACTTACTGGAAGATCTGGTTGCGGAGATTTTCTCCCGGAAAACCGGACTTCGAGTTTACAAGAAATCGTATCTGTATGCTCACCCGGACTATCCCTTCATGCAAGCTAATGTGGACTTTTTTGTGGAAATGCCTGATGGCTCGGAAGCGATTCTCGAATGCAAGACCTGTAACTATAACTGCCGTGACAAGTGGGACAACGATGCAGTACCGTTCAACTACGAGCTGCAGGTGCGTCACTACATGGCAATTATGAATATCAGCAAAGCATTCGTGGCGTGTCTCTACGGAAACAACGAGAACGAATTCGTGTACCGCACCATTGACCGTGATTTGGATTTTGAAGCCGACATGATCGAACAGGAGAAGTTCTTCTGGTACGACTATGTACAGGCAGGTGTGGAACCGCCATACACGGAATCCGGTGAGCTT
>JAZQUQ010000167.1:0-3577 GCA_045631365.1 Eubacteriales bacterium
GTCGGAAACTGTCATAACGTAAAATCGCTGATCACGTCCAGCCCCATTTACGATCCCGAATGTATGGAATACTGGGAAACCGACTCTAACGGAAATCCCATGAAGTCGGATAAAACCGAGCGGGACTCCGGACAGGTCAACTACTGGAGTGAGCTGACTGCCAAGACCGTTGCGGAAAGCGTTATTGCCAAGTTGGATGGCTACGGGGGAAATTATCCCAAGATTTACGCGGTTGGTATGGAGGACTGGGGCTTCCGCGTGGGTGTTTACCCCGATATGACCCTTCCTTTTGAATATGCCCCCGGTCAGTTTGTGGATCCGAAGAACCCCCGCTATCTTTCCACCGTGTATTTTACCTTTATCAACCGTGTGGCAAAGCAGGTGGCGGAAAAGTATCCCGACGTGACCATTATTACGCTGTCCTACGACTGGGCGGTGGAGCCTCCCGTTTGCGAAATGGAAGATAACGTGATGATCTGGTTCTGCCCCATTACCGAGCATTATGCTCACGACAGCTTTGACGTTGCCATAGAGGAGGCTGAAACCTCTCCCAATCCCACCCTTGCCGCAGTGGAAGCAAAGGCATACGAGGATTGGAAAAAGGAACATCCGGACACCCCCATCCTTCTGTTCGACTACTACTTCTGCCACTATGTGGGCGGCTGGTATGAACGCCCCATTTGGGACCGTACACAGAACGACTTCCAATATTTTGCAGAAACAGGCTGTCTGGGAATGTATTCCTGTGCTGCCTATAATGACACAAGCAATTCCTACTACAGTTGGCAGAAGGGATACGGCGGAGGAAGCCAGGTTGGACTGGATGCGGGATATCAGCATATCTTTACCCAATCTGAGGCCCACGCCATGAACATTATGTCCCAGTGGCTTTATCAAAAGCTGACATGGAACCCCTATGAGGATGTGGATGCGCTGATCGAGTATTTCTGCGACAAGGTTTACGGCGATGCGTCCGATGAAATGCAGGCGTACTACGATCTTCTCGAACGTTCGTGGCGAGAGGGTGCGGAGCTGATTGAAGCGGATTATAACTCCTACATGGAGGTAGCAAGTGAAGCGGGTTATTACTTCTACTACTTCCTTGACATTGAGACTGCCGACGGCGTGTATGTTCTCGATGGCCTGAAGGAAGCCATCACCAAGGCATACGAGGCGGCGGATGAGAAGGCAAAAGCGTTCATTCAGCGTCCTTATGAAGTATTTCAGGATTGGAACTATATTGAATAATCCATAAAAAACGAAAGACGTCGGTGTTCCAAAACGGAGCATCGGCGTCTTTCACATTTTTTCTTCCGCCGCATAAAATAGAATCAGGTGTTCCTCCTGTGGGGAACGAACAGAAGGAAGGGAAGAAGAAAAAATGTCGGAATGTATGATTACCATGAAATCCGTGACTTATGCGGAAAAGGCGAAAAAGGCAGCCCGTTCCGCAGGAATCGTGGGACAGATTGTCAGCATCGACCCATCCATCACCAAACGGGGGTGTGCTTACGGAATCAGCCTCCCCTGTGCAGATGTGGCGGGGATGATTGCCTTGCTGGAACGGAGGAAAATCCCATACGGAGAGGTTTTGGGAGAGAGGGGCTGAGATGGGAGAAAAGTTGATTTACTTTGACAACGCCGCCACCACTTATCCGAAGCCTCCCTCCGTCTCGGCGGCGGTGAAGGAATGCATCGATCTCTACGGCGGCAATCCGGGGAGAGGGGCGCACCCCATGGCAGAACGGGCGTCGGAAATTCTCTTCGCCTGCCGAGAGGCTGCGGGGGATTTCTTCGGTTGTGAACCCGAACGGGTGGTGTTTACCTACAGCGCCACCCATGCGTTGAATATTGCCGTCAAGGGGCTTCTCCGACGGGGGGATCACGTGCTTTTAAGCGGCTTATCCCACAATGCGGTGTACCGACCTGTGGCTGCCATGGCGGAGAGGGGAGAGATCACCTTTGATTTGTATCCCCACGGAGCAGAGGACACGGAGGAGGACATTCTCCGCGGAATCAATCGGCTGGTGAAGCCCGAGACCGCCATGATCATCGCCACCCATCAGTCCAATATTGTATCCTGCACGGAACCCATTGCCGCCATGGGGGATTTCTGCCGCAGACGGAACATAAAGCTGATCGTGGACGGGGCGCAAAGCGGAGGTCATCTGCCGATTGATGTGGGGAAGATGAACATCACCGCTCTCTGTCTCCCGGGGCACAAGGGATTGTACGGCGTGCAGGGGGCGGGCCTTCTTCTTCTCTCCGAAACGGTGGAGGCAGGGGAGTTTGCCACCCTTCTGGAAGGGGGAAGCGGGATTCATTCCCTTGATCCCGCCATGCCCGATCTGTTCCCCGAACGGCTGGAGGCAGGTACCCCCGGCACTCCCGCCATTGCAGGATTGTTGGCAGGACTCAATTGGGTAAAACGGACGGGAATCGGGGAAATCCACCGTTATTGCGGGGAGCTTTCGTCCTATCTTTGGAACGAGCTTGCCTCCGATGGGGCGTACACGGTCTACGGAAGGGGAGACGGCGGTGTGGTGGGGTTTAACGTAAGGGGAATTCCCCCGTCCGAGGTTGGGAAATCCCTTGCGGAGAAGGGAATCTGCACCCGCGTGGGGTATCATTGCGCTCCTCTCGCCCACCGTTCCATGGGAAGCTTTGAAAACGGATCGGTCCGCGTCAGCTTCTCCTGCATGAACTCCCTCCGTGAGGTGAAAACCCTTCTCCATACTCTGGCGGGGCTGAAAAAATAAAAAAACAGGATATCGCAAATTTTCGTCTGCGATATCCTGTTGTGTTCCTTTTAATGTAAAGTTCTCTGCAAAGTTTCTTGCAAAGATTTTTGAAAAGTGGGAGGGGTGCAGGGGAGGGAGAAAAGACTTTTTGCAAAAAGTTTTTCTCCCTCCCCTGCGTAACATTTGCAGTAAAACCGTTAGTCAAAAGCAAGAGGGGTGGTGGGCATACCGACACGGGGGGAAGCCATCATGGGAGCAACGGTTTCGCGCCACTTGTTGTAGTGTTCGGTTTCCTTGTGGCGGGCTGCGGCTTCCTCGGTTTCGTATACCTCGTAGAGGATGAACTTGTTGGGGTTCTTGTTGTCACGGAGAAGGTCGAAACGGACGTTGCCCTCTTCCTTGCGGGAATTTTTGTGATTGTAGGTGGTGATTTCAATGAATGCGTCAACGTATTCGGGAAGAACGTCGACCAGTACAACGGTTGCGATCATATTCGTATCCTTTCGAGATGGAGTGGTTACGGGAAGGGATGCCTCTGCCTGAAATGCAGCAGTGCCTCACCCTCGCGGGATAAACGAGAGGTGTGCAGGGAAATTCGACGATGTTGGGAGTCGGCACTGCCGGTTACTCTGCGGAAACAATGCGGAAGAATTCCAGTTCCTCGCCGCAGGGACCGTAAACGAATGCACAGTTCAGCGTCAGATTCACGGGGGAGGAGTTTACGGGAACCACGACGGGGGCAGACTTGGGCTTTGCTCCTGCCTTCAGCGCGATGTTGTAAGCGGAGGGAGCTTGGATGCTTTCTTCGGTTTCGGAGGGATTTGTTTCGTCAACGG
>JAZQUQ010000168.1:0-3639 GCA_045631365.1 Eubacteriales bacterium
ACTTCTACGAGATGTTTTTTGAGGATGCCCAGCTTGTTTCCTCCGAGCTTGATCTGACCCTGACCGGACGGGACTGCGGCGAAGAACAGCGTGCGCCCATGTGCGGCATTCCCTTCCATTCCTGTGAGCCTTACATCGGTAAGCTCATCGAAAAGGGATACAAGGTTGCCATCTGCGAACAGGTGGAGGACCCCAAGCTGACAAAGGGTCTGGTGAAGCGGGAAGTCATCCGTATGATCACCCCCGGCACCATCATCGAAACCGACCTTCTGAACGAAAAATCCAACAACTATCTGGCAGCGCTGTACTTCGACGGGGATTCCTGCGGTCTTTGCTTTTCCGATATTTCCACGGCGTTTATTACAGCTACGGGAATCAAGGGAAACGGCATTGAAGATACCGTGATCAACGAGCTTTCCACCTACGCCCCCCGTGAGCTTCTGGTCAACACCGCACTTCGCACCCTTCCCAAGGTTGCGGAATACATAAAGGAACGCACCAATATCCTTGTCACCGATGGGGTCAGTTCCTTCTTTGATGCGGACGATGCCATTCAGAGGAGTGAAGCCCAGTTCGGCGGAGAAGGAACCGAAGGAAAGCCGAGAACTGCCCTCATTGCCGTCGGTGCGGCACTCAAATACATCAAGGACACTCAGATGAAGGATATTTCCTACATCAAGGATCTGTCCGTTTACGACTCCACCCAATATCTTGAGATGGACATCGCCACCAGACGAAATCTGGAGCTTTGCGAAACCATGCTTTCCAAGGAGAAAAAGGGCTCCCTCCTCTGGGTGTTGGACAAAGCGAAAACCTCCATGGGAAGCCGCCTTCTCCGTCAGATGATCGAGCATCCTCTGACCAATGCGGCGGAAATCATCAAGAGACAGAACGCGGTCTCCTACCTTTACGACAATTTTGTTCTCCGAGACGAGATTTACGAGCTTCTTTCCTCTGTTCTCGATCTTGAGAGACTGATCACAAAGGTCTCCTACGGCACGGCAAACGCCCGTGATCTTCGTGCCATCGCCCAGACCATCAGCGTGTTCCCCAAGCTGAAAGAGCTGGTAACGGGAATCCCTTCCCTTTCCGATATCGCCGAGGAGCTGGACGATCTCCGTGATATGTTCGCCCTCATCGACGACGCCATTACGGAAACCCCTCCCTTCATGGTTCGTGAAGGGGGCATGATCAAGGACGGCTACAACGAGGACGTGGACAAGCTCCGTTACATCATGAAAAACGGCAAAGACTGGGTTCGGGGTGCGGAAGCGGGCGAACGGGAAAAGACGGGCATCAAGGGCTTGAAGATCGGCTACAACCGTGTGTTCGGCTACTATATTGAAGTCCCCCGTTCCGCGGCGGGACAGGTTCCCGATACTTACATCCGAAAGCAGACCCTCTCCGACAAGGAGCGCTACATTACCGACGAGCTGAAGACCATGGAAGCCACCATCCTCGGCGCGGAAGACAAGCTGAAGTCCATCGAATACGACCTGTTCTCTGAAATCCGTAATTCCGTCAACAACGAATCGGGCAGAATCCGTCGGAGTGCGGGTGCGGTTGCCTCCCTGGACGTATTCATCTCCCTTGCGGAGGTAGCGGCACAGAACAACTACGTCTGCCCCACCATCGATTACAGCGACGTGATCGATATCAAAAACGGCCGTCATCCCGTGGTGGAACGGTTCGTTTCCGACTCCTATTTCGTCCCCAACGACAGCTATCTTGACACCGGTGCCAACCGACTGATGCTGATCACAGGCCCCAATATGGCGGGTAAATCCACCTATATGCGGCAGACCGCCATCATCATTCTCATGGCGCAGATCGGCTCTTTTGTTCCCGCATCGGAAGCACACATCGGCATTGTGGACAAGCTGTTCACCCGTGTGGGGGCGTCCGATGACCTGGCTTCCGGACAGTCCACCTTCATGCTGGAAATGAAGGAAGTGGCGTATATTTTGAACAACGCCACACGGCGCAGCTTTATCATTTACGATGAAATCGGGCGTGGTACCAGCACCTACGACGGCATGAGCATTGCCCGTTCCGTTGCGGAATACACCGCGGGAAAGAAAATCGGTGCAAAAGCCATGTTCGCCACCCACTATCACGAGCTGACCACCATGGAAAGCGAAATTCCGGGTATTGTCAACTACAACATTGCGGCAAAAAAGCGGGGGGAGGACATCACCTTCCTTAGAAAGATCGTGAAAGGTCCCACCGACGACAGCTACGGCATTGAAGTAGCACGTCTTGCAGGGGTTCCCTCCGAGATCACCAAGCGTGCAAAGCAGATTCTCGCCGAGCTGGAAGGCAAAAACGGCGGTGAAGCTCCCGTGAAGCCCGCGAAAAAGAACGGGGAGATTTCCATATTCGAGGAGAACTTCACCTTTGACGATATTGCCGCGGATAGTATTAAGGAACAACTGAAAAAGACCGACATCAATACCCTGACCCCCATTGAAGCATTAAATCTGATCTATGAGTGGAAAAAACTGCTTTGATGGGATGCTGATATGGGCATGAAAATATGGTAGGACAATCGTAACGACAAACTTGAATGTGACGGAGGTGTAAGAAAATGGATATATCTTTTGTATCAGAAAATAATAAGTTTAATTACAGAGTTTGTGCTATGATTATTTCTGATAGAAAAATCTTGGCAATGCATGATGAGAGGTCACCCTATTATTATCTGCCTGGTGGGAGAGTTGTAATAGGTGAAACAGCAGAAAATGCCGTTATCAGAGAAGTTCAAGAAGAATTGGGTATTACACCTAAGATTGTCCGCCCCCTTTGGTTAAATCAAGCATTTTTTACAGAAGATGTCGATAATCTCCATTATCACGAACTTTGTATATATTTCTTAATGGACATTGAAGACACAGATTTGTTGTCAAGAGGTAAAAAATTCACTTCAAGTGAAGGTCATCGTAGACATACCTTCGAATGGATGGAGTTTGATAGATTGAAGGATGAATATTTTTATCCATTGTTCTTAAAAAAGGATATTTTCAACATTCCTAATGAATTTACTATCCGTACGGAAATTGAGTGACCAACAAATTCCAATTTATCAAACAGTTAAGAAATTTTCAACCAACAAGGAGGTGACCCTCTCTTTTGGCAAGAATCAACGTCCTCGACTTTGAAGTCGCCAATCTCATTGCGGCAGGTGAGGTTGTGGATCGCCCCGCATCCTGCGTGAAGGAGCTGATGGAAAACGCCATTGACGCGGGAAGCACGTCCGTCACCGCCGAAATCCAGCGGGGCGGCATCGCATTCATCCGCATTGCGGACAACGGCTGCGGCATCGAAAAGGAAGACCTGCCCACCGCCATCCTCCGCCACGCCACCAGTAAAATCAAAACCGCAGAAGACCTGTCGGGTATCGCCACTCTCGGCTTCCGAGGAGAAGCGCTGGCGGCAATTTCCTCCGTTTCCAAGGTTCGCATCCTGTCCAAAACCCCCGAGGCGGAATTCGGCGCCATGCTGGAATCCCACGGAGGGGAGATCGTCACCTACCGTGAAACAGGATGCTCCGACGGCACCACCATCATCGTGGAAGACCTTTTCTACAACGTCCCCGCAAGACGGAAGTTCCTCAAAAAGGATTCCACCGAAGCCACCGCT
>JAZQUQ010000169.1:0-4015 GCA_045631365.1 Eubacteriales bacterium
GGGGTGACGCGATTCCCTCCTCCCTATTGCAAAAAATACGGGATTATGGTAAAATACCTCTATAAATCTAACAAAAACGGAGATTGCCATGAACACAGTTACCTCACCGCAGTTGGTTGAGAACCCGTCCCTCCCGAGGAAAAGCTCCCCCAAACGCCCCGAGCTCTCCCTCTGCACCGTGATCTTCTGCCTCCTCGTCATTTTCATCCACGTTTCCTCCGAGCCTGTCTCCACCTATCGGACCGACAGCGTTTTGTTCGTCCTCACCATGTCCCTTCACCGCCTCTCTTCCTTCGTGGTACAGGGATTTCTGTTCCTCTCCGGGGTCAAGCTGTTCCTCAATTTCCGCCCAAACGGTGATGACAGCTTTTCCTATCGAAAGTTCTACCTGTCCCGCCTCAGACGTGTCGTCCTCCCCTATCTCGCCGCCGTCGTGATGTTTTATGCCTATTATCTTGTCTCGGGTGTGTATTCCTTCTCCATCCCCAACTTCCTCCGCCATATTTTCCTTGGGGACCTGGTGTCCCACTTCTATTTCGTGGTCATCATCTGCCAGTTTTATCTGCTGATCCCCCTCTGGCGTTTCATGGCAAAACGGGCGAACCCCACCATGATTCTCATCGGCTCCCTCATTCTCATGATCATCCTGGGACGGCATCTCCCCGAGATTCTGCAGGTGTTCGGTGTGCCGTGGTTTGACCACAACCACCGTCTGTTTACCTCCTACCTCTTTTACTTTGTCCTCGGCGTCTTTGTGGGCACTAACTACGACCGCTTCCTCGAAATGCTCCGCAAACAAACAACAGCCATTACGGCGGCTTGGCTCGTAACGGCTGCGATAAACTGTTTTTTCCTTTATCTGATTAAAATCGGGAAGTATTATCCCTATTGGCTGGATACCTTTCACGTGCTGTACTGCTACCTCTCCATCCTGCTCTCGCTGACCATGGCAGACCGAATCTGCAGGACCGACTTCTTCAAAAATAAACTCTCAAAGGCAGCAGCACTCGTGGACAAAGCGTCGTACCACATCTACCTCGTCCACCCCATTTTCATCTTCCTCACCGACCGTGTTCTCAACAAGATCGGCGTGGAGTCCATCTCTCTTCGGTACCTCCTCCGCTTCCTTGCGGTATATGCCCTGTCCATTGGGATGTGCTTCCTGTGGAAAGTGCGATTTCCCAAGAAAAAATAAAGAACGGCTCAAAAATTGCCTCTCGTAATTCAAAAAAACCGGAACTCCCCTGCACTTTTTCTGTGCGTAAGGTCGGGAGTCCGGTTCTTTTTTCGGCAAAAACACCGAATAATCTGATTCTATTTTATTCCTCATTCCGAACGAGAATCAGTTCCTTCGCATAGGGAAGGCTTTCCACCCAATCGCAGAAGGTGTGCCACTCGGGCAGCTTGTGATTCCGTCTTGCGTAGTACATATTGATCAGGTTTTCGTAATTCATGGTGCAGGTCCGCATCTGATTGTAGCTGGAAGGCAGGAGCTGGATCATGTCGTGCCAGTACGCTCTGTCCTTGGTCTCAAGGAACTTCTGTCTGGTCTCCTCCAGCACGGCGATCACGTTGTCAAGGCAGGCGAGAGCAGTCTCGCTCATGCGGTCGTGAGAAAAATCGTCTCGGTCGAATGCCTTTGCGTGGATTTTATGCATGGTGGAGGTGGAATTGGCAACGGTGCCCACCTTGTAGGTATCGTATTCCTTCCACCAATAGAGGGGGGCGGTGATATCCACGGATACAAAGATCATGCGAAGGTATTTTCTGTGGTCGGTTCCGGATTTGGCAAGAACCCCCGCCAAACGCAAATCTTCCTCACCGAGAACGTATTCGCCCTCGTCGTTATAGTAGCTGTCGCTCTTCGCCCAGCTGTTCATGGGATTCCGCATTCCGCGGATGGTATTCTCGAAATTCATCACATCGGTGCGTTCTAACGTAATCATACTTCTCTCTCCCGTTCGTTTTTTTGATACCATTATATCATATCAAAAACGCTCTTGTCTACTCCCCCCACGGAATTTTCCCGAAAATCCCGTTCTCAGCCGATCCTGAACCCTTCCATAGAGTGAAGCACCTCGGCTTTGTGGGAGTCAAAAGCATCTTCCAATTGCCTCAGATGGGACACAAGAACCCAGCGGATATTCCGCTCGGAAAAGTGCATCAAAATATCGTACAGTCCCTCCGCTCCTTCCGCGTAAGAAGTGCTTTGGAAGGTCTCGTTCAAAAAGACCATCGCCCCGTCACGGAGGGTGTCCACCATTTTCGCAAGCTCCCGCACCTCCTGCTCAAATCGCCCCGCCTCATTCCCCTCACAGAATTCCTTTTCCGCCTCGGAAAACTGGGTGGCGATTTGGGTATATACGCCTACCTCCCCGTAGTCACAGGGGATGGGCAGCCCCGCCTGTGCCAGAAGCTGCATGGTCGCCACCGAACGGAGATACACCGTTTTTCCGCTTCCCCCCACGCCGAACACAACGGTTCCCCCTTTGTCACAGGGTGCAAAATCGTTGGGGACAATGGTCTCCCCACGGTTGGATGCGGTCAAGAGGTACAAATCGTAAAGCCCCGAAACCTTTGTTCTGTTTTCCCTGTTCAACGTGGGAAAACAATAGGGGACTCCTACCTCCTCCAGCTTTCTCACGTACCGAAGGGCAGCATCGTAGAACAGGAGATCATCGTATACCATGGAAAATCGGTCAACGATCTGCTTTTCCGTATCGGCAAACAGGGAGGAAAGCTCCGAAAGGGCAGAAACCGCCATCTTTCCGTAGAAATCATTTTCCATAGGATACACCCGTTCACACGGAACCTCCTCTGTAGGAGAACGCTCTTTTTTAAACAGGGCGAACCCTTTCTTTTTCAGATCCGGATCGGCAACGTGGATATATCGGTGAGGAACAAACCCGTACGCCTCGATCCGTCCCTCGTCGTTAAGCTGATACCGAAAGTCCAAAAATCCCGCGGTGCTGAAGTTCTCGTATCTGCTGCAATGGGACAGCATTTCCTCACAACGGGGACTGCGAAAAATCTCGTCACATCCCTCACGGAGCCGCAAAAGTCCCTCGGATTTCAGAGGATACTCGGCAAGCAGCTCCCCGAACCCCTTCACGAACAACAACGTCCGCTTCAGGGAAAGTGCCTTGGTCTGCAGGATATTTCGGATGGAATCCAAGGTGGCTCGCCCCGATGCGTTCAGGCTTAATAAGTCCTTTTTCGCCTCTTTTTGGGAAATCCTCATCTCCTCAAAACGGAGAAAAAGGGAAAGGAGCCGTTCCTCCAGATGGGGGAACTTCATGAACTCCTCCAGCACCCCTTGCCGATACCGAATCTCCTCCACGTCATCGGTAAGGCGAAGGAGCACGGAAAGGAACACCTCCCTCGCCGCCCTGGGAGGACAAATCACCCCAAAGGAACGGTCCAGGGAAAGGTGGTACAAAATCCGTCGGTCAAGGGCATCCGCTTTGGATGGGGTTTCAGACTGTTTCAGCAGCCGAATGGTCATGGTTCTCCCTCCGTTTCCGCAAAGATTCTCGGTCAAGACCGTATTTCTTCAAAATATCCGCCGCATAAGAGGAGGCGCCCCCTTTGGCTTTCACCACACGGTAGGTGCGTTTGTTCTCCTCGGATGCATCGATTTCGGCAGACAACACGGGGTACTCCGTATCCGTCACCCAAAGAAAATGGGTAACGTACAGCCCGAATGCGCCGCGCTCCCCAATCTTCCCCGCGGTCTCCAGCAAAAGCTCAAATCCCCTCACCTCATCGGTGCCGCTGTAGGTTTCGTTGAACAGAAGGAACGCCGTTTTTCCCTCGGATGATTCCAAAATATTGTTCACCCGCATCCGTTCCTCATCCAATCTGCCCGTCCGCTCAAACCGTTCATCCGCGGGAAAATGAGATGCCGCAAAGGAAAAGGGATAGATGGATGCCTCTCGCGCAAATACGGGACAGCCCCCCAAAAACAGCACCAGATTCAGCCCCACCGCACGGAGATAAGTGGTCTTGCCGCCCC
>JAZQUQ010000170.1:0-2107 GCA_045631365.1 Eubacteriales bacterium
GTCGATTACATAGATACCTCTGATGGGATCATAGCCTGCCAGAGAGGAGCTTGTAAACTCGGTGCTCTTGACGGTGATGTAATTGTCGATGGGGTTTCTTTCGATCTCCGCCTCGCGGATAAATTCGTTGAAGCTGTGGTGGGAATCGGTGTAGATTCTCTGGGAGATATGGAAATCGTTTGCGTTCTTTGTTCCTGTCTTGGAGGGATAGATCGTTTCCTTGTCGGGAACTCTTGTCTGGAGGATCACGTAATTGCCGTTTTCAAGGGTAACGGTGATCTTACCCGCGTTTTCGTGCTTGGGAAGAATGTATCCGAAAATACCTGCGCCCTTGATGTCAAAGCCGACGTATTCAACGGTATCCCAGTTTACGCCGTCAAGAGAGGTGTGCTGACCGCTTCCGTCCTTGATCAGAAGCTTTGCAACGGTATCGGCAGAGATCACGGTCTGCATACCGACCTCGATCACGTTTCTTGTGGTATCGATTGCGGAGATCTGCACATCGTGGTGCATCTTATCGGAATACACGTAGAAGGAACGGCAGAGACGAAGATTTACGGGGCCCTTCATGTTATAATCGAGCTTGCAGGGGGTGATCTCTGCGATCTCGTAGGTGTCTCCGAGGTTACCGTCAATATCGATACGGATTCCCGTGAGAGAGCCCTTATAGTTGGGGATCTCGTAAAGCGGGAAAAGAAGCTCGGTGTATTCTCCGTTGGTGGAATAGGTGAATGCAACCGACTGCTCGGTGGTAAAGCTACCTGCACCGCCCGCCATAATAAAGAGTGTTCCCTTTCCGATGGTTCCCTTTACTGCGCGGAGCTTGACCTTCAGCATATTGCATTCGGAGACGGAATAGTTGATTCCGGCAAGGACTGCATAGGGGTCGCGGACGTTGGTGATGGTGAGCGAGCCGTCTGCGTTAATGGAAAGACCCTGTGTGCGGTCTGTGTTATATTGGATCTGGGTTACTGGGGTTCCCTCTGTAAATTCGGGATTGTTAAAGAAGTCCTGTCCTTCAAATCTTGCCTCGAAGTAGTACATACCGAGTCTGTAAAGATTTGCAGTGGTGTCTTTCGTTGAGCCGGAAGCATAATAAACGCTACCGTCCTTCAAACGCACGTACACGTCCATGGTGTCGGTGATGTAGGCGTGACCGTTCTTGTTTGTAATAGAAGATACCAATTGGTCGGAGGAGCTGTTCAGCGCATAAGAGAACTTCATCTCGGTGTTTTCGACAGAAAAATGATCTCTGTTGGAGTTCTCGTAATATGCCTGTACGGTGTTCTTCAATCCGTTGGCGTTCTCGATCAGATCGGCATAGGGGCCGTCAATGAGAGAGACCTTTTCGGTTTCAATTTCGGACTGGGATTCGGTTTCGGATTCTGTTTCTGCCTCGGGGGCTTTGTCGGTCGTTGTGCCTGCTTCGGAGCCTGCTGCGGAAGATTCTTCATCGGCAGATGTTTCCCCGTCGGTAGTCGTTTCCCCGTTGGTTTCCGCTGTCTTGCTGTCGGATTCGACAGCTTCGGAGCTTTCGGGGGAATTGCTCTCCTTTTCGGTGCCACCGCAGGAAGCGAGCATACTTCCTAACATGGATACCAACAAAAGGAGCGTAATGGCGATAAGCAATCGTTTTTTCATAACATTATACCCTTTCACATATTTTGATCGGTTGCAGATTCAATGCGGATTATGAAAAAGTGATGGCGTGCGATCTGCGCGCCATCACCAAATACTGACGGATTATTTCAGCATCGAAGCAAGAGTTGCGCTTGCGCTATCAAGGGCCTCTGCGATCTTGGAAACGTCGCGTCCGCCTGCCATTGCATTGTCGGGACGTCCGCCTCCCTTACCTCCGGTTACGGAAGCGATGGCGCCAACGAGCTTACCTGCATGTGCGCCTGCGGCAACTGCGTCTTTGCCTGCTACTGCGATGAAGTTGAGCTTGTCGCCAGACTTAACTGCAAGAACTGCAACCATATCGGCGTTCTCTGCCTTGATCTTATCGGAAAGGCTTCTTGCCGCGTCGATCTCCATACCTTCTGCAAGGTAGGTTACGAGTTTGACCGAGCCAACTGTTACGGCAGACGCGAGAACGTCATTGAGC